>LJTR01000129.1 GCA_001303465.1 Phycisphaerae bacterium SG8_4 | reverse complement strand
GACGCCCGCGCAAAGACCGTCCAGACCGTCGAGGAGATTGAGTGAGTTTGTTGCTCCCAGGACAAAGGCGATCACAATACCGATTCCCAGAACAATCTCGATGCCTTCCGAAATGTTCCATCCGAAGTAGGCATGCAAAAAACTAAGGCTCGGCCGGATGCCTGCTGCGACTAAGATGACGGCGGCAACGATCTGGCCGAGTATCTTCTGGCAGGGTCGCATATCCAGTATATCGTCGGCGAGGCCTATGAAGCAGGCAACCGAACAGCCTGCCAGAACTCCGGCCAGCCACCGGAATGTTTTGGGCAGATGCTCCTGATCGTAGAGGCAGTAGATACCGACGAGCACACCTGCGATCAGCCCGACGAGAATGCCTATTCCACCTAGGTAGGCGACACTTGCCTTGTGAGTCTTTACAAGGTTGTCAGGCTTATCCACAATGCCTAATCTGATCGCGATGTTCTTGCACAGCCAGGTAGCGATGAGCGCAGAAACAAACGAAAGTGCCAACACAGGCCAGAATTGCAGGACCCAGCTTATGGGCCTTTCAGGACCTATGAGATTATCCAGCATATTTTGATCCCATTTAGCAAGAATTCTCCGGCCAACGAGCCACTTGCGGCCGTTGTTGAGCTTACCGGATGCAGTCGGGTCTGTCCAGATCAATCGTCGGGGCGTTGACTCTGGGACTGTTTGCGGATAGACTCTTCTTTATGAGTCTTTTCAACGTTCTAAAACGCGGACTTGATATCCTGGTTGCAGCCTCATTCTTGATTGTCCTGTGTCCGTTTCTGGTCGCGATTGGGCTGATTATAAGGCTCAGCAGCAAGGGACCGGCTGTTTTCAAACAGGAAAGGGCGGGCAGGAACGGCAAACCATTCGTATTCTATAAATTTCGCACGATGAGGGCTGATGTCGATCCTTTCGGGCCGAGCCCTAAACTGGGTGACGACCCTCGACTGACAAAGATCGGAAGGTTCCTTCGCGAGTATTCACTTGACGAATTACCGCAACTGTATAATATAATTAGAGGAGATATGAGCGTTGTCGGGCCTCGACCGCTGTATCTCTCGCAGATACAAGAATGGAGTGAGCGGCAGAAGAAGCGGCTGTGGGTTAGGCCCGGCTTGACGGGCTTGGCGCAGATATCGGGACGCGGTCGGATAACCAGAGAAGAGAAACTTGAACTCGACGTCAGGTATGTCGAAACGGCGAGTTTGTCGGGTGACTTAAGGATTGTGCTGGTGACTATTATGCAGGTGTTCGGTCGAAAGGACATCTATGAAAGAAGATATTCTCAGACCGAATACACTAGAAGAGGCTAAAGCAAGAAGGCACAGACTCAATACGACGTACGAATGAAACATCTGACAAGAATAGAACAATTGGAGCAATTGGGACAGGACGAAAGAATCGAGCTGAAACAAGTCACTGACCAGTTCGCTTTTCGTGGCAACGAGTACTACTTGTCGCTTATCAACTGGGATGACCCCGACGATCCCATACGCAAGCTCATTATCCCCGGCTTGCATGAGCTTGAGAAGTGGGGCCGGCTTGATCCTTCGGATGAAAAGTCCTACAGCATCATACCCGGGCTCGAGCACAAGTATAACTCTACTGCGCTGTTGTTGGTGAGTAATGTCTGTGATGGTATATGCCGATACTGTTTTCGAAAACGGGTCTTCATCAATCCACGGACCGAGTATCTGCAGGATCTGCCCGCAGCGATGCAATACATACGGCAGCACGAAGAGATAACCAATGTGCTGCTTACAGGCGGAGATCCACTGGCACTTGCGCCGTCAAAACTCGATAATATCATACGGCAACTGCGCGAGATTGAGCACGTTAAGATAGTCCGAATAGGGACCAAAATACCGGCGTTCAATCCCGGTAGAATTGTCAACGAGCCGGCCCTGCTGGAGACGATAACGAAATACAGCACCGATCAAAAGAGAATCTATGTGATGGCCCACTTCGTTCATCCGCGGGAGTTGACGGATTTGGCGGTCAAGGCAATCGGTCTGCTGCAAGACGCCGGTGCGATCACAACCAACCAAACGCCGCTCATAAGAGGCGTCAATGACGACTGCGAGGTCATGGCCGAGCTCCTGGCCAAACTGTCCTATATGGGTGCGGCTCCTTATTATATTTTTCAGTGTCGGCCGGCTGTCGGAAACAAAGCCTATACGGTGCCGATCGAGGAAGGTTACGAGATAGTCGAGCGGGCCAAGGCCCTTGTTTCCGGCCTTGCAAAGCGCGTCCGGTTCGTGATGTCGCATTCAACGGGCAAAATCGAGATCGTCGGTAAGACGGAGGGGCTAGTCTATTTCAAATATCACAGGGCGGCGGACGACGCCGATAGCGGACGTTTCCTTGTTCTGGAAAGTAATCCAAAGGCTTGTTGGCTCGACGATTATGTGGAGATGATCCGAGACTATCCGGTCAACCTGCCGTACAGATCCTACGGCCCGCAATAGGGTCGGACTCACCTGACTTGCCATCGGCAATGACAGCTAAAAATCTAACCGTGACTTTGCTGGTTGTGATATGTTGTGATGCAGCCTCTGCGCTGGAGCCCGGCGAGATTCTGATCATAACAAACAAGGATATCGGCGAATCCGGGCGGATCGCTCGTTACTACTGCCAGAAGCGTGGCGTGCCGGAGGAGAATATTCTCGCGTTGCCTCTGGGTGCCAAGCTCAGCAATTCGATTAGCAGGAAAGATTACGACGAGCAGCTTGCACAGCCGATTCGCACGAAATTCTTCACAGACAAGCTTCTCGGCAAGATCAAGTGCCTGCTCACGATCTACGGCGTGCCCATAAAGGTGGGCGGCCGGGGCGCCCTGGCAGGCCAGGCCGATGTGCTGAGGGAACTGAGAGAATCCGCCGGCAGGGAGAAGAAGCTGATCGAAGAGCTTGAGAAGAAGCGGCAGGAGCGTTCCCGTGCATACAAATTGCACACAACAGCACTGGCCAGATTGCAGCTGAAGATCGATCGCATCAATGGCAGAGAGACGAGCGCTTCGGTCGACAGCGAGTTGTCGATGGTCCTGTTCGAAGCTTACGATCTGTACCGGTGGCAACCGAATGCGCTCGAGAAGGATTCCCTCGCCCTTGGTCTGAGAACTCTTATGGTAAGTCGCATCGACGGGCCGGGCCCTGAAATTGCCAAAGGTCTTGTGGACAAATCGATGGCAGCGGAAAAGACGGGGCTAAAAGGCATCGCATACATCGATTCGCGAGGTTTAAAGGGCAAAGATTTGTACAGCCATTTCGACCGATCCCTTCGCAATCTGGCGGCGTTCACGAGATCCAAGACGCAGATGCGCGCCATAGAAGAAGCCACAGACAAGCTCTTTGCGCCCGGCTCCTGCCCTGAAACAGCTATCTACTGCGGCTGGTACAGCCTGAGAAAATACATCGACGCGTTCGATTTCGTCGACGGTGCCATAGGCTATCACATTGCGAGCTTCGAAGCTGTCAACCTCCGCGACCCGAACAGTGGACAGTGGTGTCCGTCTCTGCTCAAAGACGGTATAGCCGCGACGTTGGGGCCGGTAGCTGAGCCGTACCTTCACTCATTTCCGGAGCCCAGGGCGTTCTTCGGGCAGTTATACGAAGGCAGATGTCTAGTCGAGGCGTACTACCGCACGAAACCGTTTAACTCGTGGCAGTTGCTGCTGGTGGGCGATCCGTTGTATATACCCTTCAAGAACGTTGCTGTGAGGACGCCTGAGAAGAAGCCCGAGTCTTAGGCTCTTCGGTCTTCGACCTTGCGAAACAGGCCTGCTAGGCCGATCGTGACAACGACTGCTATGATTGCTCCGGTTGAGATGATCACGTCCCGCACTGGGAAGTCTTTGTTAAGAATTACGGAGGAAAGTCTTGCTGTCAGAACCAATGCAAGCGGAGCCGATAATGCTGCTGTCAGCCATCTTACCCCGTTTAGCCGAAGATGGTTTCTCTGTCCGAAGAGACGAAGGCATTGCACCCAGAACGCGGTGAGAATTGCAAATGCGGATAAGACAAATGCGGCACTGGTGGCCGGCAGCGTGTCAGCCAGATTTGCCCGTGAAACACTGGTGAAACCGAAAATCATTATGGCCGTAACAACGAGCCCGGCAGGCCAAAACGCAAGAGCAGAGAACAGACCCAAACCGGCCAGTGTGCCTGTCAGATCTGCGAGAAAGTCCCAGGCATTACAAGAGCGTCCCACCGCATAAAGCTGAAGCCACTCGTCGAGAATTCCGTATGCAACCATTGTCAAGAACACCCACCACGGTGAAGCTCTGCGCCAGTTAACTTTCTTGCCGTCGCTCACAGTAAACCACAACAGAAATACCAGAATCAAGTATGCCAGAAAATGGACGTTCTTGTCGGCGACATCGCTCTCCAGCACCACTCGTGGAACAGGCATATGCGTAAATATAAAGAGCGCAGGCCAGTAGATGGCCAACAGGACTGCAGTTATCTTTTGTTGATGCGATAAAGTCACTGAAACAACCTACAAGAATTCTCGTTACCGCCGATTCGGTGAGGTGATATCAACCGCATCTTCGGCAACCAGGAGCAATAGCCAATCATCGACGGCATTCGGCGCCGATAGATTCCTGCCGTCATTTGTCATCCCGGTGTGACGGCTGTCCGATGTGTCCCGGGCGTTAATCCATGTCACTCTATATCGGCCTGGTCGCACGGAAACATTTACTGTTCGGTTCTTGTCGAGATACACAAGATATCGTCTGTCTTCTTCTGCGAGGCAGAAACCTGTGTCGACTGTCTCGTTGCTGGGATTCATCCGATAGAAGTCAATCGTTTCGAAGAAGTCCCAGACCTTCCTGACAATATCATGATTGGCCTGATTCCTGTCGGCCAGATCCATGCTTCCACTGAAACCCGTGGAGGAATTGCCGTCCATGTCCGCGAAGTTGATAGCCGCCGCTGACATCATCAATACAAATGCCTTCTTGCGGATATCGGCTTCGTTGCGGATCTTGTGATACTTGTTGCCGGGCCAGAACACCTCCTGGGCGTAAAGGGGTTTGGAGTGATGATGGTTCTTTAACATGCCGCTGTAAATCTCACGCAGGTCGGTACCTTTCCATCCCTGCAGCGTGACAAAAGAAAGCCAATCCTCGTTTTTGTACGGATCATCTCCGCTTGGGTTGTGAATAGAGATTGGATGAGCGAATATGTCAAGTTCTCTGATCTGTCGGCCGAGGCGATTGACGTCGGCCCAGGACATGGCGTTCTGGAATTCTCCGGGCTTTATTCTCGGCTCGGGGCCCGCCACGTTAAAGAGAATGTTCCAGTAAGGACCCCATCGAGCGAGAACATACTTTATGTACAGGATCTGATCTTGATGAGCCACTGGAAAATCGGAACTCTGTCCGAAGAAACCGGCGAATGGGTATACCATAATCTTGCGGGCCGCCAGATCGCTAAGGATCACTTCGGCCTTCCGGTATTCTGCTGCGTCCAAGGGCCAAAGATCGGGCGTTTTCCAGCCGCGACCTCGACCTTCGGCGTCACGGTTCAGATAGTGGCTTGCCACCGAAAGCATGTTGTAGCCCTGAGTCTGAGCCCAGTCCAGGAAAGCCTTGCGTCTGGCAGCCGGCCAGTTCTCGGCAAAAAATCGATCGCCCACGTGAAAGCTGCGTATCAAGACATGCCTGCCGCTGCTGTAGCCAAACCAAATCGGATTTATCCGGTCCGCGGAGATCATCCCCGGAATGCCCGACGGGATGCATTCAAACGTCCCGCTTATCCGCCCCGAACCGTCGGAGAAAACGGCGTCATATCTCCACGTGCCGATCCTGTTAGGCATGAACCGAATCTTCCAGGTGCGGCCGCCGTCGTAGAATCCCCAGAATTTTGTCTTTTTACCGTCGGGATCTTCGTAAGTGACATCTAGTGTCACATCTGCATATGCATTGCGATACGTTCCTGTACTATTCACTGGCCTCTCAAAGCGAGCCCACTGACCTACCGACAGACCCTCTGAGGCGCCGCAGTCTTGTTGCAGCAAAGATACTGAAATCACGCACAGGCAAAGCAAATTTACATATTTCACATTTCTCATGGGATCCAACTTACACCTATGCCAGTTAAACATATCACCCCACAAAATGCCTGGCCCTGCATCTTCCATTGCAGGCGCCGAGCGGCGCAGGAACGCTTCGCCGAAGCCAGGAACGTCCAGAAAAACCAGATACACGATCATCTGGAGTGGTTACCGGACAGCACAAGAATGTACAAAGTTGCAGGCCAAAAATAAAGTTTAATCTGGGAAATCCCGAACTACGTGTATAATATAAATGTACTCGTTGTGGACCTTGGCTTGAAAAAGACTTATTTTGGAGGATCAGGAAAATGAAACGTTTGGCAATTCTCGCAATAGTCCTGGTTTGTTTCGCAACTCTCGGCCTGGGCCAGCGCAGGACTCGCATTTCACCACAGGAGGTCATCCAGCTTACGGATCCTAACCTGACGGGCAAGTTGACCTTCGAAGAGGTGTTGGCCAAGCGACGAACTGTGCGAGATTTCAGCACAGAAGCGCTCAAGCGCTCCCAGATAGGCCAATTGGCCTGGGCCGGCCAGGGTGTGACAGATTCCCAGAGAGGCCTGAGGACGGCTCCTTCGGCGGGCGCGATATACCCGATAGAGTTGTTCTTCGCAACCGCCGAGGGTGTGTATGCTTATCGTCCGGCAGATCACAGTCTGGTGCAAACCTCACAGCAGGACATCCGCAGCAACCTTGCCAGAGCGACTACGACCCCGGAGCCCGTGATCGGAGCCGGCTGTTCTATTATTGTTACGGGCTCTACAAGACAGCTAACCACCCAATTCGGCAAAAGGTCGCGAACATACCTGGCGTTGGAGGCCGGGCACGTGGCCCAGAACATCCAGTTGCAGGCCGTCTGTCTGGGGCTGGGGTCGGTGGCAATCGGTGGTCTGGATACGGCGGCAGTGCGAAAGGTATGCAGAATGTCAAGAGACAGCGAGCCGCTGTATGTCATATGTGTCGGCTATCCTGTCGGAGCGGGCTCAACGGAAGGGCAGACGGCCGCGGGAGGAAAAAAAGCTGCATTCATTGTCGAAAGTGTGAATTTCCGGGACGACGAGCTTTTCGCGACAAGGCGTGTGCTTGACGCGGCGCAGATTCAAACGGTCGTGGCTAGCACAAAAACCGGTATTATAAGAGGTGCGCTGGGAGGCATCGTAGATGCCCAGGTTCTCGTGAGCCAGTTGAGGGTGGAGGACTACGATGCGATAATATTCATCAGCGGTCCGGGAGAGTATCTGGCCAATCCTTCCGCATTGGATATCGCACGCAAGACGGTCCGACAGGGAAAGGTTCTCGGGGCAATCGGTGTGGCCCCGACGATTCTGGCCAGTGCCGGTGTCCTCGATGGTATCCGAGCGACGGCTTATCTGACCGAACAGAGCCGTTTGATGCAGGCGGGCGCTTTCTATACGGGGCTGCCGGTCGAGCGAGAGAGACTCATAATTACCGCCATGGGGCCGACGGCCTCAATCCAATTCGGCAGAGCAATTGCCGATGCCCTCACTGTAAGATAGATGCGCTCCAGGTCCCGGCGCAGAGTGACAGATCGACAGGATCAGGCCAGGCCCTCACAAGGGCTGTACCGATTCGTGATCGGCAGCCGCCGATCCTTGCCGAAAGCCTTGGGCGTAATTCTTATCCCAGGCGGCGACAGCCTCCTCTTGTATTCATTGCGGTCAACCATGCGAACAACCTTGTCGACCACGTCTTTTGGAAGACCCTGGCCGGTCAGTTGCGCAACGGATTTGTCCTGCTCGACATAACCTTTGAGAATTCTGTCGAGCAGATCGTAATCGGGCAGTGAGTCGCTGTCTTTCTGGTCCGGCCTCAGCTCGGCGCTCGGCGGCCTTGTTATCACATCGACCGGGATGACCGGGTGGCCGGCTGTCTGGTTGATATGTTCAGCCAGCTTGTAAACCGTGGTTTTCGGAACGTCCTTTATAACTGCAAAGCCGCCGGCGGTGTCGCCGTACAGAGTTGCGTAACCAACTGCCGTTTCACTCTTGTTGCCCGTTGTCAGCACTAGTGAACCGCACTGATTACTCAGTGACATCAGGATACAGCCGCGGATTCTTGCCTGCAGGTTTTCGAAGGCCGGACCACCACTGTCCCAGCCTTCGACGGTTTGAAGCGCCTCGTGGAACGGACCGAGTACGGGGCCGATCGGGATTGTGTGAAATTCGATGTGCAGATTCTCGGCCAGCTTTTGGGCGTCGCTTATCGTCTCAGGGCTGTTGAATTTTGAGGGCATCGTGACACCCACCACGTTCTCGGCTCCCAGAGCCTCGACGGCGATCGCGGCAGTGACCGCCGAATCTATGCCTCCGCTGAGACCCAGCAGGACCTTGCGAAAACCGTTCTTGTGAGCGTAGTCTCTCGTTCCAAGCACGAGAGCTCGATAGATTTCATCGAGGAGATCGGTCGGCTGAACAGCGGCAGGCTGCAGCGGTTTGACTGGCGATGATCCTGCCTGTCGAATCGGCGAACATACTGCGGCCGTCAAAAATCAATTCATCCTGGCCGCCGACAAGGTTGCAGTATGCTACTGCGCAGCCCAACTGTTTCGCACACCTGTTGATCGTCTCTTCTCTTCTGGTGAGCTTGCCCGTGTGGAACGGTGAGGCCGAGATGTTCAGGATCATCTGGATTGGCCCTGCATTTTCAAGAAAGTTGTCAAGCCACTGGGTGTTCCAGATGTCGAAACATATGGTTACAGCAACGTTGAGGTCAGCAACCTTGAGCGCCAACGGGTCGGTGCCGGGCCGAAAATATCGCTGTTCATCGAAAACACCATAATTCGGCAACAGGGCTTTTCGATAGGTTCTGCTCAGCGCTCCCGCCTGCAGCACCGCGGCGGAATTGTAGTTGCCGTCCCTGTCGTTTTCGGCAAAACCGACAACTATCGTCTTGTCCGGGCAATCGGCAGCGAATCTCTCAAGCGTCAGCGAGCAATCTGTCAAGAAGTGCCGTTTGTGCAGCAGGTCTTCCGGCGGATACCCGCAAACAGCCAGTTCGGGAAAGGCCAGCAAGTCCACATTGGCTCGAATCGCCCTGGCATAGATTTCCCGCATCTTCCGCGTGTTGCCGGCCATGTCACCGACAACCGCATTGAACTGCCCCAATGCTACTCGCACCGAACATGCCTCCAGATCACAGACGATACAATGGCCACAACTTACACAAACCTGCCAAAAGAGCCAAGCGACACTGGCTTGGGTTACCCTCTTGACAGCAGGTCAAGTTTACGGCTCGATTGAGGCAAATTCAAGCACATAGGAGTTTCTGACCTGAAATTGTCTGCCGAAATAGCGGTGGCGTTCAAGTGTCGCTTTGTCTGTTAGCCTTTGTTTCTGGCCAATTGGTCTGTCCGGGGGATCATCCGGGAAACCTGGACTAGACTACGCTTGAACTGCCGGCGCGACGGACTATGCTGGCTGCAACAGCCAACCTCAGACCATCACAAGGTTGGCGGCAGGCTGTGGCCCGCTGTGCTGTCCGGGGCCCGATCTACTGATTGAACTGGGGCAGCTTGGCGATATACTTTTCAGGATCCGCTTTAAACTTGCTGTCGCAACCGGGGCAGCAGAAATAGACCTTCTTGCCTTTATACTCGGTGAAGACGGCCTTGTTTATGGGGTTGCCTTCCATAATTGGACAGGTAGTCTGCTCGTTCGAAGAGGCAACTTCTCTTGCCGACTCGGTAGCCATGGCCATTTCTGAGTCGTGGGTGTGTCCCTCCTCGCCATGCTCGTGGTCATGATCACTGCTGGTACCTGTCGGGGCGCCGGCAGGCTCCTCCTTCTTGCAGCCATTTAAGAGCGCCAATGCGACAAACACACATCCCCCAACCAAAAGCACTGTAATCAACCTTTGCTTCTTTGCATCCATAGTAACTTCCCCTTTGAAATAATTCGGTACAAAAGAACAGGCGTTCATTTCTAACGGCCTTTTTGCCTTCTCTTGCATTAACAGGTCTTTAATATATCCCCTGGGCGTATATTGTGTTCGGAAAAATAAACTATTTCTTCAATCTGAGAAAATTGTTCCACCGGCTATAATATTGTCTTCACTGTTGTACAATACCAGCCTCTGGCCCGGACATGGGGCGAATCGAGGTTTGTCAAATTCAACGGTGAGATCTGTCTCCCCAGTTTCAACAATTGTGCACGGCGCCGGATCGCCGTAAGAACGAATCTTGCCGCAGACGCGCTGCCCGGTGACAAGCTCTTGGGGTATGAGCACGTTGATCCGGTTTGCCCTGACTGTGCTGAAGCTAATCTCTTCTCTGGTGCCCAGGGCTATTGTGTTTGTTTGTGCGTCTATCCTGCCTACATAAAGCGGCCTGCCGCCGGCAAAGCCAATGCCCTTTCTCTGGCCGAGCGTGTAGTGTGCGATCCCCTTGTGTGTGCCTATCTTGTTGCCCAGCATGTCCGTGATGTCGCCGTCGCGGTTGGCCTCGGAGCCGACCAGGGCGGACCTGTAGTCTCCTTCGCCGGCAAAGCACAATTCCATGCTCTCGGCCTTTTCTGCCACTGTCAGATTCGACTCTCGGGCGATTGAGCGGACCTGTTCTTTTGTCAACTCTCCCAACGGCAAGACAAATCTGGCAAGTTTCTCTGCGGCAACACCATATATAAAATAGCTCTGATCTTTTGTCCTGTCTCTTGCCCTTGCGAGATATGAACGCTCGCCGATTCTGGAAACTCGCGCATAGTGACCCGTTGCGAGATGTGTGATTCCGAAAGTCTCAGTCAGCAGGTCCCACAGCAGCGAGAACTTCAGGAGTGTGTTGCAGTCGACGCAGGGGTTGGGGGTCTCGCCCCTGGCGTAAGATTGCCGGAATTGTCCGATTATAAGTTCCTCGAAATCCCTGGCGACATCGACGAAGTAATGCGGGATGTTCAATTCGTTACAGACAAAGGCGGCGTCCGCGCCGCAGCATCCTCTGACGTTCGTCTGGCATGAGACGGGGATTTTCATCGTGACGCCCAGCACTTCCCAGCCCTGTTCTTTGAGAAGATGGGCCGTCACGCTACTGTCGACCCCGCCGCTCATTAATACGGCTATCTGTCGCGTGCGATCCTTCTTGGGTCGCCACCGAGCAAAGCTCGGCTCCATTAGCTTCATGGTGCGGTTTTCTGCTTTCATACACGATAGGTTCTTGTCCTAACGGTCTGCAGCAACGATAGCATCTACTGCCCACTTATCAAGAGTTTTCCGCGCCGGCTCTTCTCTGTAAGATGCTGAGGCCGGAGGCCGCGGCCTCGCAGGCTAACGAAAACCATGTAAATGGGCCGATAAATAGTAATGAACTGACGGCAGGGCATCGCCAATCAAGTGAATAGAGATCAAGGAGTCGAATAATGGATTGCCTTACCATCCTTGCACAGGCGACTAACAATGCAAACGCGGAGGCGGCCGAACAGGCTGTAGTGCCGATCGCCCGGTTTTGGCATCAGATCGATTCGCTGGGGATGCTCGAAGCGGTGACCTTCATATCCTTCGGAGTGGTCTGCCTTTTTTACGGTTGGCGCGTCTTTAAGATACTGGTTGTCATCAATTTCGGGCTCCTGGGGCTTGTCATGGGAATGGCGATGGTCGAGAAGATTGAAGGCTTGAACAACCAGCTTATGGGGGGGCTGGTCGGCATGGGGGTACTGGCGGTCCTCTCGGTGCCTCTGATGCGGTGGGCAGTCAGCATATTAGGCGCAGCCGCCGGCGGGATACTCACCGGAGGGATATGGTACGCCTGCGGTTTGCCCGAGCAGTATATCTGGGCCGGTGGCCTTATCGGGGTAGTTGCCGGCG
>LJTR01000179.1 GCA_001303465.1 Phycisphaerae bacterium SG8_4 | reverse complement strand
GCGAGATCCTAACTCTCCGCTGCGCCTATCGCGCAAGCGGTGGAAATGCAAAGGCACGAGGTCAGCGGCATGAGAGACGAATACGCGAGAGCAGCGCATCCGGGGTCGCGACCGGTTGCCCACCAGTGGGGCGACCCCATGCCCGGATCTGGCCGGATGCGCGTCTGTATGAAGTGCGGGTCCAAAGAGCTGGCGAGCAGCAATGACCCTGAGCATCCAGCCTACGCCTGCAGCGGGATAGAGCCTGTAGCCCATCGGATGACGGATGCAGACTATGATCCACTTCCTTGAGCATGAGTTCGAGGAGTTCGAGATCGAGAGCGCCGGATACACAAACTGGATGGTTGCGTGCATGGGGAGCTTGGCAGAAGACATGCTGCTTCAGCTATTTGAAGCCACAAGTGACGAGATCTGCTATCTACTTGAGACGGACCCGGATGACATATCCATCCTAGTGTGGGAGAGGCTCACCCCGTTCGCCGTGTCCCAGTTCACTGGCGAGTGCCTCGTGATGGACAAGAGCGTCCTGCGCCGGTGCTCACTGCCCCAGATACAAGGCGTCAGCGCATGAGGCGGCAGTCGAGGCAGCTATCTGCTATCGAGGCTCTGGCCAACAGCTTCATCGGTCTGGCCATCTCGTGGATGTTTACGTACTTGGCCTTGCCGCTGTTCGGCTTGCAGCCTAGCCCGATGGACGCGGCATGGATCACCGCCTGCTACTTCGTGCTGTCGATCATCAGGTCATACGCGTTGAGGAGGCTGTTCAGTGTCCTTTGACGTGGATCTCGCGGCCGATATATCGCAGTTCTACGCTGACCCGCTGGGCCACGTCCTGTTCAGCTATCCGTGGGGTTCAGGGCAGCTCGACGGCTTCGATGGGCCAGACGACTGGGCCGTCGGCTTCCTGACCGATCTAGGCGACGAGGTACGCAAGCGGGGCTTCGACGGTAAGACGGCAGTCGACCCCATACAGTTCAGCACCGCCAGCGGCCACGGCATCGGCAAGTCTGCACTGACAGCGTGGCTGATCCGGTGGATCATGGACACCCGGCCGTTCAGCAAGGGCATCGTGACGGCTAACACGTCGGAGCAGCTCCGCACCAAGACGTGGGCAGAGCTGGCCAAGTGGCACCACATGGGGATCACGAAGCACTGGTATCACCTGAACAGCGGCGGCGGATCGATGAACATGTACCACCTCGATCACCGCGAGACATGGCGTGTCGACGCCCAGACCTGCCGCGAGGAGAACAGCGAGGCGTTCGCCGGTCTGCACGCTGCGCAGGCCACGCCGTTCTACATCTTCGACGAGGCGTCCGCCGTGCCCGACAAGATCTTCGAGGTCCGCGAGGGCGGCCTGACCGACGGCGAGCCCATGACGTTCGACTTCGGCAACCCGACACGGAACACGGGCCGGTTCTTCGAGAACATGCAGGGCAGGTTCCGGCACCGCTACACCCGGAGGAACATCGACAGCCGGGACGTGAAGATCACCAACAAGCGGCTGTTCGAGGAGTGGATCAAGGACTACGGCATCGACAGCGACTTCGTGAAGGTCCGCGTGCTCGGCCAGTTCCCATCGGCCGGCGAGCTGCAGTTCATCGCCACGGCCGACGTTCGCGGCTGCATTGGGCTGGAGGTCGCAGTGCAGCCGCACGACCCGCTGGTCATGGGGGTGGACGTGGCACGGTTCGGCAGCGACCAGAGCGTGATCTACCTGCGGCAGGGGCGGGACGCCGAGAGCCAAGGCGTGCACACCTTCCGAGGGGTGGACACCATGACGCTGGCCTCGAAGGTCGCCGAGATCGCCAAGCAGAAGGCCCCGGACGCCGTCTTGATCGACGGCGGCGGCGTGGGCGGCGGTGTCGTCGACCGATGCCGGCAGCTCGGTCTCGACGTGATCGAGGTCAACTTCGGCAGCAAGGCGACCCAGCCGGGCTACGCCAACCTCCGCGCACAGATGTGGGGCAACCTGCGGGACGCCATCAAGGACGGCATCCGGCTGCCCGACGATCCCGATCTGGTCAGCGACTTGACGGGGCTGGAGTACGGCTACACGCTGCGTAACGAGCTGAAGCTGGAGAGCAAGGAGGACGCGAAGAAGCGGGGGCTGCCCTCGCCGGACTTGGCGGACGCGCTGGCGCTGACCTACGTCTTCCCCGTATACCCCTCCCGGCTGGGTTTCCACGGCTCCCAGCAGGAAACCACGGCCGAGTATGACCCCTTCTCAGGGTAACAAAATTAGTGTATAGAGTAATTTTATTTCTCAGGAGCGGTTGTGGACGGTCTGATAATTTTCTCTGCGGATAACTCGCACCCGCTGGCCTTCCTGCTGAACAAGAGGGTCAGGCACGTTTGGTGCGCGCTGAGGGATGAGGACCGTGGGGTATGGGTCAGCGTCAACTGGCATCACGGCGTCCCAATTGTGCAGGTCGAGGCCGGCGCGGATTTTGACCTTGCCGCCTACTACGAGGAGCAGGGTTACGAGGTGATACGGGTCGAGCGCGGCACCGAGCCGTCCTACAGCCCGGTGGTGCTCAACAACTGCGTTGGATACGTCAAGGTCGTCATGGCCATTAAATGCTGGGCGGTCACCCCCTACGGGCTGTACCGACATCTGACAAAGGAGCTTGCCCGATGAAGCGTCTGTTCACTGTTCCCGGGATGGGCGGCGGTTCCGCGCCCGAGCCTCCGCCTCCGCCGCCTCCGCCGCCCGCGCCTCCGAGGCAGGCCGATCCCGCAGTGCAGCAGGCTCGCGCCGATGAGCGCCGCCGCCAGCGCCAGCGGGGCGGGATGGGCGGGACCAACGTCACGGGTCAGGCCTTGGGCGACACCACCGCCGCGACGACCCAGAAGACCCTGCTGGGTAACTGATCATGGCACACATGGGCAGCAAGGACGCGGGCGGCACTTTGATGACCGACCCGTTCGCCGAGGAGGATGAATACCTCCCGACTATCTATCTCGGCAAGGAGCAGCTCGCTGCGCTGGGGGACATTGGCTCCCCCGGCGACACGCGGGAGATCCACTGCAAGGTCCGCGTTGCCACTGTGACGAAGAGCCGTGGCGACGCGTCGGCCACGCTGGAGATCCTTGAGATGGAGTTCATGGAGAGCGGCGCAGACGAAGCCGCCGAGCGCATGTACCCGACGATGAAGGAATAGCGCCATGCCGCTGCCCAGTGTCGATAATCTGCACACCACGATCCCGCTGAAGGGCAAAAAGTCCGCGCTCTACCGCCGCTATGTGAAGCTGGAGAACGACCGCTCGTCGTTCCGGTCTCACTGGATGGAGATCAGCGACTACATCGCCCCGCGCCGTGGCCGGTACCTGATCGAGGGCCAGAACAGCCGTGGCCGGAAGCGGACCACCAAGATTATCGACAGCACTGGCACGCAGGCCCTGCGGGTCATGGCGGCCGGTCTGATGTCTGGCATGACATCCCCGGCGAGGCCGTGGCACCGGCGCAAGGTGAGCGACGACTTGATGAACAACGGCGACGTGCGCCGCTGGCTGTCTCAGGTCGAGATGATCGAGCGCTCCATCCTGCACAAGTCCAACTTCTACAACTCGATCTACACGGTCTACACGGAGCTGGGCGCGTTCGGCACCGCTCCGCTCTACAGGCAGCCGTCGTTCGATGACGTGATCCGGTTTCGGCCGTTCACCGCCGGCGAGTATGTGATCGCCGAAAACGATCAGGGCGTCGTCGATACGCTCGGCCGGCACTTCACCATGACCGTCGGCCAGATCGTGCAGAAATTCGTGCACGACCCCGACACGGGCGCAATGGACTGGACCGGGGTGAGCAAGGCGACCCGCCGGCTGTGGGATCAGAGCAACTACGACGAGCTGGTCGAAATCCTGCACGTCATCGAGCCACGGCTGATGGGGGAGCGGGACTACGGCAAGGACGACAACCTGAACATGCCGTTCAAGAGCT
This sequence comes from Phycisphaerae bacterium SG8_4, assembly GCA_001303465.1. Taxonomy (GTDB): domain Bacteria; phylum Planctomycetota; class Phycisphaerae; order Sedimentisphaerales; family Anaerobacaceae; genus SG8-4. The sequence goes on along the minus strand of LJTR01000179.1, from coordinate 4,648 downwards.
GCTATTTAGAGCTGGCTTCCGAGAGCGACGCGCTGCTCATGGAGAGCGGCTACCGCAAGTTCCCCGCCTATGTGCCCCGCTGGGACGTGCTCAGCGGCGACGTGTACGGACGTTGTCCGGGCATGGATACGCTGGGTGACATTAAGCAGTTGCAGCACCAGCAAAAGCGCAAGGCTCAGGCCATCGACAAGATGGTCAACCCGCCGATGGTTGCGCCCACCAGCCTGAAGGGGAAGCCGTCCACGGTGCTCCCGGGCCAGACGACCTACGTGGATCCGATGCAGGGCGGGCAGGGGTTTGTGCCGGCGTATCAGGTGCAGCCGCGTATCAACGAACTGCAGGTGGACATTGCCGAGGTTCAGCAGCGCATCCAGCGCGGCTTCTACGCTGACCTCTTTGCGATGATGATCAACTCCGACCGCCGGCAGATGACCGCCACCGAGGTGGTCGAACGCCATGAAGAGAAACTCGTGCTGCTGGGCCCTGTGCTCCAACGTATTAATGTTGAGCTGTTGGACCCCCTGCTCGATGACGTGTTCGAGTATGCCTTGGAGGCCGGTCTCCTCCCGGAGCCTCCCGAGGCTCTGGCGGGTGAGGAGCTTGAGGTCGAGTATATCTCGCTTCTCGCACAGGCCCAGCAGGCTGTTGCCGCCTCCAGTCTCGAACGTGTCATGGGCTTTGCCGGCAACCTCGTTGCCGTGTTCCCGGAGATCGTCGACGGCATCAACAGCGACGAGGCCCTCCGGCAGTACGCCGACATCCTCGGCACCAGCCCGGATGTCATCATCTCCGACGAGGAGCTGCAGGCCAAGAGGCAGGCGCGCGCCGAGGAGCAGCAGCAGATGCAGGCCATGCAGCAGGCTGGCCAGCTCGCGCAGGGGGCCAAGGTCCTGTCCGAGACGGATACGCAGAACCCCAACGCTCTCACTGATCTGCTGGGTACCGGAGCCAGCGTAGTATGACGTATGACGCCAGCGACCCCGAGGCCATAGCCAAGGCCAAAAAGAACGAGGAAGACGTTGAGAAGGACATTGATTTTATTGCTTCTCAGCCTCGCGGGCGTCGTTGGCTGTATCGACTTATCTTTGAGGCGGGTCACATGTCGTCTCAGAGTTATGTCCCCAATAGCTTTGACGCGACGGCTTTTAACGAAGGCGCTAGATCGATTGGGCGGGTGATCCACGAGCAGCTCAGGGCTAACAACCCTAAGGCCTATCTGAAGATGCTGGAGGAGAACCACTTCGATGGTTAACCCGACGCACATCTATCCGCCTAGTACTGAGCCGGGACCGTTCAATCTGAACCGCTACGCTCGGGTCGGCCTGCACGAACGGCGCGACGGGACGTTTGTCAACGCCTCTCCGGGTAGCCCTGTGCCTACGTCTGACTTTCTATACCTGTCTGCGGTAAGCGCTGGTGCGGTTACCGGGACCCGTTCTGTCTTTAAGTTTGGCTTCAACGCAGATATCAACGGATCTGAGGAGACTATCTGGGATTACGGCGGTATATATGAGCACCCCGCAGCAGCCATTCAGATGAGCGTATCCAGTAGTAGCGTTGACGATACGGCCGCTGGTACGGGTGCCCGCACTGTCTCTGTCGCGGGCCTTGACGCGGATTACAATGAAATATCCGAGATCGTCACACTGAATGGCCAAACCTCGGTTCTGACTAGCGCCTCATTTCTCCGGGTTAATAGGGCCTTCGTTGTGTCAGCGGGTAGCGGCGGAACGGCCGCCGGAGACATTTACGTAGGGACCGGTGTTGTGTCGGCCGGCGTTCCAGCAACGGTCTACGCTTATATACAGCTTGGTGATAACCAGTCGCTTATGGCTGTCTGGACCGTACCTGCCGGCTACACGGGTTACCTATTGAAGGGCAACGTCGGGTCAGGCACCGCCAATATCAACCAATACATCACTGCACGCTTAGTGCAGCGTCCTTTTGGAAGCGTCTTCCGTACCGCAGCCAAGATCACCCTACAGCGTGGTGAGATTAATCTCGACTTTGTATTCCCTGTGCCTTTTGCAGAGAAAACAGATATCGAAGCTAGAGCGTTTAGTTCTGGGGCAAACAACCTAGTGTTTGCTGACTTTTTTATAATCTATGTAGCCAATAGCTGAGGAGTTAGACATGGCTGACGAAGAAGTAGTTGTTGAAGAGACACCTGTAGAGGAGCCTGTAGAAGCGGCGTCCCCTGCAGAAGCTGAGGTGGCTGAGGAGACGCCCAGCGAGAAGGAATCCAAGACCCTGCTGTCGGGTGACGGGGGTGACGGAGAAGGCGAGGGCGAGGCCACCGGGGCACCGGAGGAATACGAGTTCACGCCGCCAGATGGGTTGGAAATTGACCCTGAGAAACTTGAGGCCTTCGGCGAATACGCCCACAGCCTCGGCCTTTCGCAGGACCAGTTCCAGAAGCTCATCGAGTACGACATCGATCGTTCTGCAAACGCGCAGAAGTCGATGGCTGAGGCTTATGGCGAGCGTATTTCGTCTTGGGCTGACGCAACTAAGGTTGACAAGGAGCTTGGCGGCGAGAAGCTGCCAGAGAACCTTGGTCTGGCCAAGAAGGCTATGGAGAAGTACGCCAGCCCCGAGCTGGCTAAACTGATCGACAGCCCCTCAGCCAGCAACCCAGACGGGCTGGGCCTCGGCAATCACCCCGAGGTTATCCGGCTGTTTTATCGAGTGGGTAAGGCCGTCTCTGAGAGCGAGCTGATTAGCGGAGAAACGAAATCCGAAGTCGGCAACCGATACGAGAGGATCTACCCCACTATGTTTAAACCTGCTGAGTAAAGGAGCTACCAATGGCAGTCCTCGGCACCTCTAACCCGACGCTCGCTGACCTCGCAAAGGTCACTGATCCCGACGGGTCCATCGCTGACGTTGTGGAAATCCTCAACGCCACGAACGAAATCCTCATGGACATGACCTTCCTTGAGGGCAACCTGACGACCGGTCACCGCACCTCGATCCGTTCGGGTCTCCCGACCCCGACGTGGCGTAAGCTCTACGGCGGCGTGCAGCCGACGAAGAGCCGTGCGGTGCAAGTCACTGACAACACGGGCATGATGGAAGACTACTCGGAAGTGGACAAGGCGCTGGTCGATATGGCCGGCAACCCTGCCGCTTTCCGTCTTCAGGAAGACCGTCCGCACATCGAGGGCATGAATCAGGAGTTCGCCTCCACCCTGTTCTACGGTGATGAAAGCACTGCGCCGGAAGAGTTCACCGGCCTTGCTGCTCGCTACAACAGCCTGTCGGCTGAAAATGGCGACAACATCATTGCAGGCGGTGGGTCAGGCTCTGACAACGCCTCCATCTGGCTGATCTGCTGGGGCCCGAATACCTGCCACGGCATCATCCCGAAGGCCTCGAAGGCCGGCATCCAGCAGCGCGATCTTGGTGAAGTCACCATTGAGAACGCTGACGGCAACAACGGCCGTATGCAGGCGTACCGCACGCACTATCGCTGGGACGTGGGCCTCTCTGTCCGCGACTGGCGCTATGTCGTGCGCGTTGCCAACATCGACCGTTCGCTGCTTACGTCCGACATCTCGACGGGCGCTGACCTGAACGACCTCATGCATCAGGCGTGGACGGAACTGCCGAGCACCTCGGCCGGCCGTTGCGCGTGGTACATGGACAAGCAGGTCATGTCGTTCTTGCGTCGTCAGACCGCGAACGCCGTGCAGAACTCGACCCTGTCTGTCGACATGGTCGGCGGTACGATGCAGACCTCGTGGGGCGGCATTCCGATCCGTCGTTGCGATGCGCTTCGCACCAACGAAGCCACCGTGGCCTAACCCCAGAAGGAAGGAAATATCGTCATGATTATGGACGAACGTCTTGAGTTTGCGGACGCCACCGCGCTCAGCACCGCCGGCACGGGCCTCGCGGCCGTCGGCGATGTCATCGACCTCGGCGCTACGCCGCAGGATCTTGGCAACGGCCAGCCGCTCTATCTGGTTATTCAGGTGGACACGGCGGTCACTTCGGCTGGTTCGGCGACTGTGTCGTTCCAGCTTGTCTCCGACGGCTCCGCAACTCTTGCGGCGAACGGTACGGAGACGCTGCACTACGCCAGCGCCGCCATTCCGAAGGCGTCTCTGGTTGCAGGCTACGAGATCGTCGTTGCCGTTCCTCTGGAAGGCTCTGTCGCTTACGAGCGGTATCTGGGCGTCCAGCAGAACGTCGGCACGGCGGCCCTGACTGCGGGCAAGATCAACGCTTTTCTGACCTTCGATCCGAAGGGCTGGAAGGCGTATCCTGACGCGGCCAACTAAGACGGTGGTGGGGGCCTCGGCCCCCACCATTTCCCCCGCATAGAGGAGATATGCAATGCCTAAAGTAATTTTCCGGGAGGACTTCTTCGACGGTACCAGACGGTACCGGAGGGGGACCGCGCACGATGTCGCAGACAACATCGTGCTTCCGAGGTATGATGTCGAGAGCATCGACGGCAAACCTTACAGCCGGCCGAGGCGCGATTACAAACCGACGCCAGACACCAAACGGTCTAAGGCTGCCAAGTCCGAGGATTAAGCCATGGCCAGCAAGGTCCAAATCGCAAAGCTGGCCCTGCAGCATATCGGGGATAGGTACGATATCAGTGATATCAACGAGGCCACTCCCGAGGCTGAGCAGG
>LJTR01000003.1 GCA_001303465.1 Phycisphaerae bacterium SG8_4 | reverse complement strand
GTTGGTCGAAAAGATTTGCGAGGTGATAAAGAGGCCCCCGAGAGCTATCGACTCTGTCAAGATATCTCCCACGAAACGCGTCATGGTCTCGGAAATCCTGGCCAAGCTGAATCGGTTCAAAGACATGTATTACGACAAGAGTATTGTCCCGGATCTCGAAGCCGGATTCGAACAACACCTGTATAATACCTTTCTGACTTATATGGAGAACTCGGACTATCAGCGGTTCCCGATGGTCCATTCTGATGATAGAGGCAGTCTTTTTGAAGTGGTAAAACAAGAAGATGGCGCCCAGGTGTTCTTTTCGACGACAAAGCCGGGAATCACAAGGGGTAACCACTATCACACAAGGAAGATGGAGAAATTCTGTGTGGTCAAAGGCCAAGCCATCATAAGGTTGCGAAGGATTGGCACGGACCAGGTTATCGAATATAACGTTTCCGGAAGTAAGCCGGCGAGCATAGAGATGCCCATTTTCTACACACACAGCATTGAGAATGTGGGAACTGAAGAGTTGCTCACATTGTTCTGGACAAATGAGCTTTTTGACAATGACGATCCAGATACTTTCTATGAGAGTGTTTTAACGGAGTAGAAATGAAAGTCGCAACAATTGTAGGAACCCGGCCTGAGATTATTCGATTGTCAAGGGTAATGGCGGCTCTGGACAGGTATTTTGACCACGTAATCATCCACACCGGGCAGAACTACGATTACGAGCTGAATGAAATATTCTTTAAGCAGCTCGAAATCAGAAAACCAGATTATTTCATGAATTCAGCAGGCAAATCTGCCGCCGAAACTATTGGCAACGTCATAGCACAGACCGACGCGCTCCTATCGAAAGAAGAGCCAGACGCATTGCTTGTTCTTGGAGACACGAACAGTTGCCTGGCTGTGATTTCTGCAAAGAGACTGAAGATTCCGATCTTTCACATGGAAGCAGGAAACCGTTGCTTCGACCTTCGGGTACCGGAGGAGATCAATCGCAAGATTGTCGATCATACGAGCGATATTAATCTGACCTATTCCGAGCATGCACGACGCTATCTCATGGCTGAGGGAATCAAGGCGGAAACAATTATCGTTACCGGCTCACCTATGAGAGAAGTACTTGAATTCTACAAAGACAAGATTGACGCTTCGAATATCATCGAAGAAATGAGGCTCGACACAGGCAAATACTTTGTGGTAAGTGCTCATAGAGAAGAAAATATCGAAAGCGAAACAAACTTCAGTGATCTCATAGATACACTTAATGCCCTGGCCGAGTCATATGGGATGCCGATAATTGTTTCGACACACCCCAGAACAAGAAAAAGACTTGAGAACCTGCCAGGCACTGTCAAACTTGACCAGAGGATTAACTTCCTGAAGCCCCTCGGATTTCTTGATTATGTTCGCCTTCAGAAGGATGCGTTCTGTGTTTTGAGCGATAGCGGTACTATTACCGAGGAATCTTCAATTCTTAATTTTCCCGCGGTAACAATCAGACAAGCACACGAAAGGCCCGAGGGGATGGACGAGGGGGTGCTCATAATGTGCGGCCTCAAGAAGGATCGGGTGATAGAAGCTGTTAGGATAGTCACGAATCAATACAGCCCAAATGAGCGCATGTTCAGGATGGTGAACGACTATAAAAGCAAGAATGTTTCGGAAAAAGTTGTGCGTATAATAGCCAGTTACACTGACTATGTTAATCGAATCGTGTGGCAAAAAGCCTTATGACAGGATACTGTTACTGCTGGTGTATGACGCACATGTGCAACTCCCCGACATATCCCGATTTCCAGAAGCTTTGCGCCTGCCCTTTTCAGATGGCGGCAGTGCACCGGATCCTATTTGCCAGGCGGACGGACTTATGATTGGCGCCCTTGACGAGAAACATAAGAAGGGGTGCAAATTCGACGCTAAGAATGACAAGTCAAAATCGTTGCTTGTTGGCCACATCCATTCCAAACTCAGACGTAGCCGGCACGCAATTGAATGAGCTGGAAAGGAGACACATGCCCAAGTATCACAAGATAGACAGGGCGGTGAAAGGAATGCTATGTTGCCCTTTATGCAAGAGCAGCATGACAGCAGCTGAAGACCAATTTGCCTGTGCCGCCTGTGGGACTGTCTTCCCCAAGCGGAAGGGGGTCTTTGACTTTCGCATCAGCCACCCGGAGTATTGCAGGCCAAACGGCATGGCAAAGTGGAGCCAAATACAGAACGAATTTGAGGAAGGAGAGAAACGGAAGAAGCGGAAGAGGCGTAAGAAGATCCTCACGTTTCTTGATGCAATTGATTCGGCCAGGAAAATGTATGCCGAGGAGTTTGACATAAGGGGCTCTGTTTTGGATGTCGGCGGCTTTCAGGGGCGGAGTCGTGGATATTTCTCATCTAGTGATGTCCCCTTGTACGTCAGTGTTGATCCCTTTCTGGAGTCATTTGAGGGTATTGACTCTCAGCCTGAGCTGCTCCAGGCATATCCGTGTCTGGCTCAACCGTGTAACTTCCTCGCTTGCTATGCTGAGGCCCTTCCGTTCAGGAGCAAGACTTTTGACTGGGTGAATATGCTGTCGGTGCATGACCACTTTTGCGATCCATACCAAGCGATGATCGAGGCATACCGGGTGCTGAAAGACAATGGCCATGTACTTATCGGACTGGCCGTAACTGGCGGTGAGTCCAACATGGAAGCCGGCCGGAAAGAACAGCCAGTTTATGTCTCACCCATTGTCCAGAAGGTTCTGAGGCTCCTCAAGAACCTCGGCATGATAAAGGCGGCGAAATATGAGTTGAAAGTCTATTCGGCCAAGCCCTTGGATGATGGTCACATGTGCCGATGGCAGTACGAAGATCTTCTGGATTTGTGCAAGAGGACGAATTTCGCCGTAACAAAGGAGCACTGGCTAAAGCCACCATACGGGGCATGTGTATATATAGTAGGCGAAAAGCAACCGTTGGATTCATGAACTGGTATTCACAGCCGGGAGGCGACAGACATGAGAAAGGCGCTGTACGCATTGCGACGAAGACTGAAGCTGCAATTGTCTTGCTTGAAGAGACGAATCGTCAAACCGGCGCTTCCTAAGAATAGTGATGGCAAGGTTCTGATCCATATAGGCTGCGGGACCACGAACAGTCCTGAATTCATCAATATCGACGCCCGGCCATTGGCGCACGTTCATATCGCAACGAGCGAGATTACTTCTCTGGCGGATTTCGGCAGCGGGACGGTTGATCTGGTGTACATGTGCCATGTTCTGGAGCACATTAAGAAAGGCGATCTGACGAAAGTGCTGTTCGAAATGAAAAGAGTTCTCAAAGACGGTGGCGTCCTGAGGATCTCTGTTCCTGATTTCGACAAATTGATCGAGGTCTATAATGCTTCGGGCAAAGATACAACTGCCATATCCAATCAATTGATGGGTGGCCAGGATCACCAATACAATATTCACTACGGCATTTTCAACCAACGGCGGCTGTCGGAATTGCTCAATGAAGTCGGCTTTCGTGAGGTTGTTTCGTGGGACCCTGATAATTGTCAGTATCATGATTTCAAAGACCGTGCTTCCCGCAGGATGAAAGTCGACGGCAGAGAAATCATGATCAGCCTGAACCTGGAGGCGATCAAGTGATTCTCGGTGCATAGATGAAGCTGCTTGTCGTGACAAACAACCCGGATCGCGCGAGCTTCAAGCAGCGAATCGGAATCTACCTCGATATGCTGCGATCCGGCGGCATAGACTGTGAAGTTGCGAAGTTGCCGGCCGGAACTTTGGCACGTCTAAGGCTGTTCAAGCGGGCGACTGATTTCGATGGCGTCTTCCTCCACAAAAAAGGTCTAAATCCCTTCGATGCCCGGTGGCTCGGCAAATACAGCAGGAGAGTAATATATAATTTCGACGATGCGGTGATGTACAGTGACAAGAATCCCGGGCGCCGGAGTCGTTCGCACTTTGTGCCTTTTCGCAGATCCGTCACGCTCGCCCACATGGTGATATGCGGCAGCTCCTACCTTGCCGAGCACGCACAACCGTTCAATTCCAATGTGAAGATTCTCCCACTGGGCCTGAAAGTCAGTGACTACGAAAGTGAGCGGACAGCCAGAGCCGATGGAAAGGTCCGCCTTGTTTGGGTAGGAAGTAAGAGCACTCTAGAGTATCTTCAGGAGATCAAACCGGCAATTGACCAGGTTGTATCACGCTTTGACAATGTCGTCCTGCGAATAATATGTGACGATTTCCCGGAGTTTGAGAACGTTTCTGTGGAAAAATGCTCATGGTCAAAAGAAACGTTGGGAGGCGATCTGGCGTCGAGCAATATCGGCCTTGCACCATTACCTGACAACCCGTTCACGAGGGGCAAATGCAGCTTCAAGGTACTCGAGTATTCCGCCGCCGGCCTGCCGGTAATCGCATCGCCGGTCGGTACCAATGCCGACCATGTCCAAGACGACATAACGGGCTTTCTCGCGAAGAGCAATGATGACTGGGCTGCGCGAATTACCCAATTGATTGAGAATCCACAGTTGGGTGTGGATATGGGCAAGCGGGGCCGCGAGTTTGCCGGCGAGTTTGATGTGAGCAGAATTGGAGGGCGGCTCGCTGAGTTGATCACAGGTTGCCTGCGGGTCTGAGATTGCTCCCCACGCAATGTTGCTTTCCCTGCATGAATCCGGTAACATGACACGTCGCACTTCCAGGGGTGTGGTGAAATCGAGCTCTGTGGCAGATGTCTATTCATCGTTTTTAGCCATGGCCGGGTAATCTTTGGAGATTTGAACGATGCGAAATTTTTTGTGTGGGTTGTTGCTGACTGGTCTGATCACCTGTTCGGTGCAGGCTGATCAAGCGGATGAGGAGAAACAAGAGAGTAAGTTAAACGCTGGGACTTTCAGCCAAATCAAGCTGCGAAACATCGGCCCGGCCCTGATGTCGGGGCGGATCGCGGATATCGCTATCGATACGGAGCAGCCCAATGTGTGGTATGTCGCAGCCGGCTCGGGCAATGTGTGGAAGACCGTAAACGCCGGTACGACATGGACGCCGATATTCGACGACTACGACTCCTACTCCATCGGGTGTGTGACTGTGGATCCGTCCAACCGCCACGTTATATGGGTGGGCACGGGTGAAAACGTCGGGGGGCGCCACGTCGGCTACGGTGACGGAGTCTACAAGAGCCTGGACGGCGGCAAGAGTTTCAAAAATGTTGGCCTTAAGGAAAGCGAGCACATCGCCAAGATCATTGTGGACCCCCGCGACTGCGACACAGTATATGTCGCATCCCAGGGGCCGCTCTGGTCGCCGGGTGGCCAGCGCGGACTCTACAAAACCACAGACGGCGGCAAGAGCTGGGAACAGATTCTGGCCAAGGGACCATACACGGGAGTAACAGATCTGGCAATCGATCCGCGAGATCCGGATGTGCTCTATGCCGCTACCCATCAACGTCATCGCACCGTCTGGGCCCTGGTCAACGCCGGTCCTGAATCGGGTATTCACAAGTCCACCGATGGAGGTCAAAGCTGGGAACAGTTGAAAAATGGCCTGCCCTCGGCCGACAAGGGCAAAATCGCGCTGGCCGTCTCGCCAATCAAGCCCAATGTGGTTTACGCCTCGATTGAACTTGCCGGCCGCAAGGGCGGTTTCTGGCGTTCGGAAGATGCCGGTGAGAGTTGGAGCAAGATGAGCGATTATGTCAGCGGAGGCACCGGACCTCACTATTACCAGGAAATCTATTGCGATCCGCACCGCTTCGATGTTGTCTACCAGGCAAACGTTCGGCTGGGACGCACCGAAGACGGAGGCAAGACCTGGCAGACCGTCGAGAGCCGTTGGAAGCACGTTGACAATCACGCCGTAGCTTTCCATCCGAGCGATCCCGATTTTCTGCTGGTCGGTTGTGACGGCGGGCTCTATCGTTCTTTCGACCGCGGCGAGACGTACGGATTCTTCGCCAATCTTCCTTTGACTCAATTCTACAAGGTGGACGTTGACTACGATGAGCCTTTCTACCACGTGGTGGGCGGCACGCAGGACAATGCCACCCAGCACGGGCCCGCTCGCACGGGCAACTCCTCCGGCATTCGTAACAGCGACTGGCGGGCCATCATCGGCGGCGACGGCCACGACTGCGCCATAGATCCCAATGATCCCAATATCATCTATTGCGAATCTCAACAGGGGTACCTCAGGCGCTACGACCGGCAGACTGGCGAATCGGTCAGCATTCGCCCGCGCCCGGCGAAAGGCGAGATGGATCTGCGCTTCAACTGGGACTCACCTATTCTCATCAGCCCCCATTCTAACAAGCGTATTTACTTCGGGTCCAAAAAGCTGCACCGTAGCGACGACCGGGGCGATTCGTGGACCGCCATCAGTGGCGATTTGTCCCGCGACAAGGATCGTTACAGATTGAAACACATGGATCGGGTCTGGAGCATCGATGCCGCTTACGACACCGGGGCCATGTCGCGATACGGCAACATCACTTCGATCTCCGAGTCTCCTTTGAAGCCGGGACTCATCTATGCCGGCACCGACGATGGTCTGATCCATGTAACCGAGGACGCAGGCCGCAACTGGCGGAAAGTGGATCGAATCTACGGCATCCCCGAGGAGGCATTTGTCAATGACGTAAAAGCGGATCGTCATAACGTGGACACGGTCTACGCCGTACTTGACGATCACAAGACCGGGGACTTCGCACCCTACCTCGTCAAGAGCGATGATCGCGGCAGGACATGGCATTCTATCGTCGGGGATTTGCCCGACAGACAGATTCTTTGGCGTTTCGAGCAGGATCACATTGATCCGGATCTGTATTTTCTCGGGGCTGAGTTCGGGCTCTACTTCAGTATCGACGCTGGCGCCAAATGGATCAAGCTCAAAGGCAACGTTCCGACAATTCCTTTCCGGGACATCGCGATTCAGCGTCGAGAAGATGATTTGGTGGGCGCGTCATTCGGACGCAGCTTCTTCGTGCTGGACGATTATTCCTTTCTGCGCCAAATCGACGACAAGATGCTGGACAAGGAGGAATTTACTCTGTTCAGTATCCGCAAGACTCGGCTGCACGTGCCCGGCCGTGCTCTCGGCAGCGAAAAGGGAAGTCAGGGCGATGGCTTCTTCACAGCACCCAATCCCCCATCAGGCGCGGTTTTGACCTACTATCTGAAAGACTCGCTGAAAACCCTCAAGCAGAAGCGCAGTGAGAGAGAGGACAAGATCAAAAAGCAGGGAGGCGACAACCCGTACCCCGGATGGGAAGCGCTCGAAGACGAGGAGCGAGAGGAAAGTCCGACCATAACTTTTGTTATTAAGGACACGAAGGACAACATTGTGAGCCGTGTAACCGGACCGACGTCAGCCGGCTTGCATCGTGTAAGCTGGAATCTGCGCTATGGGTCTCTGTCGTCGGCCGGCGGCAGCGGACCTTTTGTCACTCCGGGAAAATATGTTGTGGCTGCTGAAAGAAAAGTCAGGGACAAGGTGACGCCGCTCGGCAAACCGCAGACGGTCGAAGTTGTTGCGATGGCCAAGTCGTCCTTGCCCGTCCAGAACCGCAGCGAGGTGCTCGAATTCTACATGACGGCCGGTGAGCTTGAACGTGCCATCAGGGGCGCCAACGGAAGACTGGATGAAGTCTTGGGCCAGCTAGCCGATATCAAGCAGGTACTAAAGCAGTCGCCCAAAGGCAGCGGGCAACTGCTGGAAGAGAGCCGCCGATTGGAACTGGAGTTGAAGGACATCCGCGAATCGCTGGTCGGTGGGACGGTGATCTCACAATACAACGAGCCCGATCGCATCTCCATTGCCAATCGGGTCAATTCGGCGATGAACGGCGCCGGATCGACCTACGGCCCCACGAAAACGAATCGGCAGGACTACGAGATTGCAAAAGAAGGATTCGAATCCGTCTATGGCCGAGCCAAGCGTCTGATCGAGGAAGACTTCATGAAGCTGCAAATGGATCTTGAGACGGCTGGTGTGCCCTGGACGTCCGGCCGCCCGATACCCCGAATAGAAGAATAACTGCAAGAATGTATAGACAGATACTTCTTAGAAAAAGAGCATGGTGGACTGAAGTAATATGGCCAGGTCAAGCACGTGGTTAAATGAATTTGCCGGCAACGTGACATCACAGAACGGCGAAGACGGTATAATCGAGAAGATACTGGAAGTATTAGGCGACAGCGCCGAGTGGTGTGTCGAATTCGGATGTTGGGATGGCCGACATTTGAGTAATACTTATGACCTTGTTAAGAACAAGGGCTGGTCGGCCGTGTTGATCGAGGGTGACGCACATAGATTTCAGGACCTACTTCAGACGTATGACGGAAACAACAGGGTTGTTCCCATTAATGCCCTTGTCGGATTTGAGGGTCCAGGCAAACTGGATTCAATTCTTCAAAGCACAGAAATCCCTGTTGACTTCGACCTTCTGTCGATAGACATTGATGGCAACGACTACCATGTCTGGGAAGCAGTGCGGGACTACATGCCAAAGATCGTTGTCATAGAATATAATCCGACTATTCCCAATGTTGTTGAATTCGTACAACCAAGAAATATGCGAGTAACCCAGGGGAGCAGCATTTTGGCTCTCGCGAACCTTGCGAAATCAAAGGACTATGAGTTGGTGGCAGTGACGCACTCAAATGCCATCTTCGTTGATTCGAAATACTTTAGTCTGTTTGGTATAGAAGATAACTCAGTTGGCGCTATGAGACTGGACGAATCCTCAGTTACATACATATTCAATGGTTACGACGGGACAGTCTTCATCAGGGGATTCGGCGAACTCGGCTGGCATGGAATCCCCTACAGGGAATCGAAACTCCAGGCTTTGCCAAGGTGGCTCCGTGAGTATCCCCGGAACTACAGTAGATTGAAGAGGATGTTTGCGAAGCTTTATCGAAGTGCCTATAAAAGAAACATCATGTAGAAATTGCGGCCGTTGAATTTGCCTATTTCAGTGCATATCTCAATTCCACAGTGGAAAACGTAAGTCTCGCATAAGTTGACTCAAGTATGTTATGGAAAACAACGCATGTCAAATCAGTTCAGTTCATTTGTGAAAAAGAAACTGTTCGGCGGGAACAGAAACCTGGTGTCCTTCGAGGAGCCTTTTGATGTCATGCCGAGGCTGCTGAAGAGCCACAAGGTGACTGGAATTATCGATGCAGGGGCAAGCAACGGCCGGATATCGAAAAGACTTCTTCGCAGGTTCCCGGCGGCGCAGGCCTATGCTTTTGAGCCTAACCCCCTTTATGCCGATGTGTTAAAGCAATATTCTGAAGTCGAACCCAGATTTCATCCCTATTTCCTTGCGCTGTCTGACAGTGAGGGCCAGGCGACTCTTCATGTGACCGAGTCTCCCGGGGGTACATCTCTTTTTACGCCGGCAAGGCGTCTGGCAGAAATTACGCCCGGGGGCGCATCGGTGAAAAGCAATGAGAAGGTGGAGTTGGTTACAATCGACAATTGGGCTAAGCGCAATGGTGATCCTGCAATTGAGTTGATGAAGTTTGACATTCAGGGCGCCGAGCTTAAAGCGCTTCGCGGCGCCGTTGATACCCTGCAACGTTCAACACTCATAGTGTATACGGAGATATTCTTTAATCCCCTGTATGAGGGCGGTGCGCTTTGCAGCGAGATTGATCTGTTTCTCCGAGAGCATGGCTTTGGACTATATGACATGTACAAGCCGAAATACGGTCCGAACGGACTGGTCATGTGGGCAAACGCCATTTTCGTAAATCTCAAGCGTCTTGGGCTCTAGACTCTGTCTGAGAACTCGATCTGGCTTCGAGCTGCGCATTTTCTTTAGCTGTTTCATGCTGCTAATGCAGCCACTGTCGGATAAAGGCACCGCGGTTTCCGCCTGACTGTCCCGGCGCGCCGGGGGCTCCATCGATGATAAAACCAATATCGCCTGCTTCAGTTCCCTCGGCGTCGCTCGGGACAGGCTTTGTCAGGCGAAGAACCGCTCGCTCTCGGGCCGACGACGGAGTCTTCAGACAGAACCTAGAATCAAGACTGATCGGCTCAGCCTTCAAACCAGTCTTTTCGGCTAAGTCGCTTATCTGTAGCGGCGATGATCCTGGCCGCCCACCTGCCGTAACGCGCTTGGATTGAGGGATTGACTCTCAGATATGACCTGAAGAATCTCATGCGATCTGTATTGCTGATGCCGTGTATAAACATATTTACCTGCACGAGATTCTTCAGGCGTGATCTGGCTCCAATAGCGTTGAACTTTCGAGTCCGCTCATTGTCGATGAAGAAGAATCGCCACTTCCGTTCTTGCCGTACGACCAAAACGTTACCCAGCCGCAAATCACCGTGAAAGATACCTTCGGCGTGCATCTGGCCTACCGTTTCTGCAAAGGCCCTGATCAAATCGCGTTTGCGCCCAAGCGTCTCGGCCTCAGGGCCCCGACAGAGATCTGTGAGGATCTCCACCATTGACTTGGCATTCTCCACCTCCTCGGTGAGAAGGGAATTGTCGCTGCAAAAAGGGCCGATGTGGCGCTCGAACAATCCAATGACGACGGGAGCGTCGAACCCGTCATTCTGGAGCATCAAGGAGGCATTGAATGCACGTTTGGCGCGACTCGGCCGAAAAAGGTGTTTCACAAAATCCAGAGCCGACCGGCAAAGATATCGCTTCAGGTAGAGCCCGTGATCCGTGCCGTCAAAAGATATACTGCCTCTGAACACTCGCGCGTTATCGGATGATTTGGCCCTGACGAATCGCCCTCTGGACGAATCACTCAGTGAAAGCATGTCTGCAATGTCATCTTTGCCAACGCCCTTGCGAATTCGGACCGTCCAACCATCGCACCGCATCTCATCGAAATCGGCGACAGATTTCTCCGAAGAAGTGGCTGCGTTTGAAACCAATAGCCTGCAATGATCGTACAGGTCGGGCGAAACGTCGGTCTTCTTCAGAAAACGCTCCAGATCTTTCCTCTGCCTGCTTCGATACGGCAACTTCCATTTGTGCACTGTCATCGCATCAAGGTCTGTGAGGATCGGCCCTCGTTCTGTGATAAGAACGTTCGTGTGTTTCAAGTCACCGTGCGTGATGCGATGTTTCCACAGCCTGTTGAGCAAGCCCACGACCTGCGTAATGGCGTCTAACCGATTCTGTTTGCTGATCTTGTCATCTCGAATGTAGCTATGAAGCATCTTGCCTTCGACGTATTCAGTTACCAGGTAGGATTTCCAGAGAAGCGGTCCTTTACGATGCTCGATGTAGGCCACCGGTCGCGGGGTTGCCACCTTCAGCTCTTCGAGCCGGTTCGCGTTCAACCATGCCTTGCGAGCACGGGACTTCTTGATTGTATGACGCAGCGAATGAATAATTCCCTTGTGATTGTACCGTTTGACCACGACATCCCTGTAATTCCAGACCAAGCGCGACACATGACATGTATCGCCGTTCTTTATAACCTGCCCGGTGTGCAGTAATGTATCGATTTGAGCTATTAGATCGGCTTGATCGATGTCGGCGCAGAAGCTTCGATCAAACTGGGCTACGTAGGTACCAGTTGCGGTTCGCAGGCATCTGGCGCGTGTCGGCAGATAGCTTTGGAGTGGCCTGCAGGCCGCAGAATTCGCCTGCTCGTTCGAACGCGTGCGCGTCTGCGGTGGTTGAAATAGAGAATCAGCCATAAATATGGTCTGCTTTATACCCTTCAGGGTAGAAAATCCCCGCGAGCAAGATCATAATTTGTTGTTGAAGAGCTACTTACCCGCGCAAGAACCCGAAATTTCAATCTGGAACAGTATATCTTAGGCTCACCCGGCAGACTGCCGTCACTCACCGGCCGAGAATGGTAATCCCCAACTTGTCAGCAAGTTCTATTGTTTGAGGTTTGTCGATTATTATGGTCTTGCCCGCCTCCACGACGAGACATTTGCCCCCATTGGCGGCAAGACCTCTTACGGTATCGGGCCCAACGCACGGAACGTCGAATCGCATATCCTGCTGTGGCTTTGAGGTTTTGATGAGGGTCCAGCCGCCGGATCTGCAAAGCTGCCCGGCTCGCTCGATCATGGCCGCTGTGCCTTCTATTGCCTCGACTGCCACAACTTCCTTCTCCTTGACCGCTATCGCCTGGCCTATGTCAAGTTCGCCGAGCCTTTTTACTATGTCCCAGCCGAATTCTATATCACCTTCGAGAGACGAACGCACCTGTTTGCCGGTCATCAGGCCCGCCGTTGCCAGATGCTCTTTGCAGTACATAGTCGAGTTCTCCAGTATTATCCCGCCGCTGGCCAACTCATCGGCCACTGCCGACAAGAGCAAGTCCGCTTGCTTGTTCTTGTGGCGCAGGCGGCAGTAGTAGATCCTGAATGCACGCCAGTCGGGCACGTATCGCAAAATTCGCCATGGTGTGAAGAGCCGCCCTTTGGAGACCCGTCCGACCATGATTGCCCTGGTTACGCTGTTCTTTCGCAGCTTACGCATCCAGCTGCCAGGCCGGGCAATAGCTGCCCTCTGAAATACGTCGACCTCGCTGGCCAGGCTATCGTCTGCTGTTTCGCCGAGACCCACACAAATCACCCTCAATCCCGCTTTCCTGGCGCCCGAGGCCACGAGAAAAGGCAGTCTGCCCTCTCCGGCTATTAAGCCAAGCACTCGCTGTGGCTGGCATTTGGTCTCTGGTCTTTCCTTCAAGCAAGTGTCCTGTTCTAGAACCGCCCGGAGGCGATAAGAATCTGTCAGTCAAAGTCTTTTGTCGGATCTCTGTATTTGGTCACGAATTACGTGTCGCTCGGCTGTTCGGCTGACTCTTTGGAATCAGGTTCGTCAGGTGAGGTGACTTGCTTGAGCTGACCGCGAAGTTCCCGAATGCTCTGGCGCATTTCAGGCAGGTATTGTATCATGCTGTACGCTCTCCTGCCCATGTTCGCCTCAATCGCGGGTGCACCCAGAATGACCTGGTTGTCCGGCACGTTGTTAATAACGCCCGCCTGCGCGGCAATCGTAACGTTGTTGCCGATGTTGATGTGGCCCACAATGCCGGACTGGCCGCCGATCACGCAGTGATGGCCGATCGTAGTCGAGCCGGCAATTCCCACCTGAGCCACAAGGAGGCAGTGTGGGCCAATTCTCGAACCGTGGCCCACCGTTACAGCATCGCCCAACTTGCTGCCGTGCCCTATGACGGTATCATTAAGAGTGCCTCCTTCAATGCCACAGCAGGTACCGATCTCGACGTCGTCTTCAATCACCACCGAACCTGTCTGCGGTATCTTGTGATGCACGCCTTTATGGGTGGCGTAGCCGAAGCCGTCCTCGCCGATGGTCGAATTCGCGTTGATGATGACACGATTGCCTATTTTGCAGCCGGCGTAAATGACAACATTTGGGTAAACTACGCTGTCGCTGCCGATTTGAACGCCCTGGCCAATGTATGCGCCCGGATAGATTACGCATCCGTCCTTTATTCTCGTGTCGTCTTCGACGACCACGAAATCGTGGATGTGGCAGTCAGTGCCTATCTTCGCCGTGTCGGAAATTGAAGCCTTCGAACTGATCCCTGTCTTCTTGTGCTTGCGATGCCCGTGCAGAAGGACCATGATCCGCATGAAGGCGTAGTAGGGGTCCTCAGCGATCAAAAGGGGAATTCCGGCTGCCGGCGCCTCTTTGCCAACGATAACTGCGCTTGCCTTTGTCGATCGCAGCTGCTTGGCATACTTGCGATTGGTCAGAAAACTAATATCACCTTCGCTGGCGCGCCTCAGCGTCGCAGCGGATTTGATTATCACATTAGGATCGCCGTAGACGTGCCCGCCCACGTGTTCGGCCAGTTCCCCTAAAGTTCTTTCCTGCATTCAAACACCTCTGCAATACACCTATTTGGTGCCTCATCGCATTTTCCCGCAAACTTGCAGCACCTGGTTCGGGTATTATAGCAGAAACGACTGCGTGGTCAACCACTGCCTGGGCGCAGAACAGCCCAATCGCAATTTGCTTATGTTCGCCGCCCTGCAGAACGCAGCTTGTTGTATCCAAATAACCCCGCCGCACACCTGCAGGTTGACAGAGCTCAAGGTACTATGCCGTCAGAACATCGAGGAGCTTTCGCTGCAAGCCGGCCGAGGGCTTGTTGGAAAATATTGACGGACAGCCGGCAAGCGCTGTTACAGCCGTTCCGAGGGGTCTGTACACGGCGGGGTCCGTCGGTCCGAAAACAACCACTGTCTTTACTCCCATTGCCCCGGCCAGATGCGCGATGCCGCTGTCGTTGCCCACGAAACTGTGCGCACAGCTCAACAGAGCGACCACGTCGGTAAGGGGCAGATCCGCCAGGCAAGGTGCAACGCCCTTTGTCTGGCTCATGGTTTCATCGCTGAATCTCTCTCGCTCGGCAGGTCCCAGCAAGAATACGACTTCAAAACCATTTGAAGCAAGTCCTGCCGCAACGGTCAAAAAATTCTCAATGTGCCAACATTTTTCTTGCCCGCCGCTTCCAGGTTGAATAACCACAAGTCTGCCGCCGAAGCCAACACCCGCCTCGGTAAGCAGTCTTCTGCCTGCATCCACGTCCGCTTGGCCGGCTCTTATAGAGCAATTATCGCCTTGCGTCTGCCGAGGCTCGGCGAAAATGCCACTGCGCTCGGTGAATTGCCGGATGTAAAAGTCCGCCACGTGTTCGGAGCAATCTTGCGGCGGTTTCAGCGACAGAGTCATGACTTCTGCGCTGTGGCTGCAATTGGCGGTGAAAATCAGATTCTGCTCAAAATGGCTTTCTGACTCACCCAGGAAGGTTACTATCCAGGCGTAGTCGCTGAATGTGTTGATCAGAGGATCCCTGTCCTGAAGCTCGAATGCCCCAGGCTCGACGAACAACCGGTGCAGCTCCATCGCGTCCATCGAGCTGACACCGTCTATGCAGGACCTGCCGGGCAAAAAGCCAACGTATTCGGTATGGCCGAGGATATCAATGCTCCCCAATTCCAGGCAGTCTTTCATATAGGCAGCCAGAGGCAGTGTCAATATGCAATCTCCGATCGCCCCCGGCTGCAAGATCAGTCCGCGCAGCATATTTCTTGCCACCTCAGCGCGCTTTTGCTGTAACAAGTCCAAAATGTTCTCGTCTGTTTGCATACTATACCCTTGAAGGGTAGTAAACTCACGCGGGCAAAGCCATAACCTGTTCTTGGAAAGCCACTTACCCGCGCAAGAACGGGAATTTTCAATCAGGAGCACTATAATCCTGAGGATAAACTATTATACGATCATGAATGACAGTCACCAAGTCATTTTTGCCGTCGCCCGTTACGTCGGCGACTTCTAATTCTCGCGGCTCGACACTGACTTTGGAACGGTTCTTGTCGGCGCGGTAGCTTTTCTGCTCGAACACCTTGAAACGCATTGCCGCCAGAGGTTTGCCGTCCTCGAGCGCAAGTATCTCAATGTGATTGCGCTTGTAGTCCAGCATAACGATGTCCGTCCGCCCGTCAGAGTTGATATCTCCGGCCGTCAGATGTCCGTATGCGGCGTCCTTTATCTTCGTCTCGTAGCTGAACTGTTGCGCAAGATGTTCGGTGGCATGACCGCTCCCCGGTGGGGTCAGGATCGCAAATTTCTCGCTGTCGAACAACATCAGGCTCTTAGCCTCGCCGCCCGTGAGCGGTGCAAACAGTATCTTCAGATGTTCCGCTGAGTTCCACTTGCCGACATCGACCTGCTTGTCGAGCCGATAGGTCTTGTCGCTGCCGGCTCTGAGTATCTGAAGCTGGCCATTGCGTCCGTCCAGGAGCAGAATTGCGGGCCTGCCTGCAGGATCTTCACCGTCGATGTCGAAAGCGGCGACGGCCGAGATTTCGTTCTCCGTACTCTTGCTGGCGTTGTACTGGTCGATAACGCTCCAGTTTTGTCCCTCCGAGAAAACCAGACTTCGGGCAAAACTTTTCTGTGCCACCAGCAGCTCCGGGCCTGCCTTGCCGTCCACATCGGTCAGGGCTATCGAGCGGAGGCTTGCCTCCTTTATCAGACTGCCTTGGGATTTAGCGGAGTCAATAATTTCGAATCTTTTGTTCTCTATCTGGCGAACCAATATCGGCAACTCATAGGCTACGAATATCAGGATGTCCTGGAGGCCGTCCTGGTCGGCGTCGAACACTGTCAGACCATCAGGATTTGAAGTCAGCTCTTTGAGTTGGAGCCCAAGGCCGCCCTGGCCCGCTCCATCAGGACCTAAGCTGCCGGCAGGTGTCTCGGCAGCAGCAAGGTTGTAGATCGTCCGCAGAGTCCTGACGTTGTCACCGTCTTTAGAAATGTAAAGACAATCCGTCTTGCCGTCGCTGTCAACATCGGCAAGCTCCATTGCAACCGGCTCGCCTGTCAGGTCAAGAGGTCTGGGGAACGACAATCTGCCGTTTTCAAACTTGCTCAGACCTATCACCTTTTCCTTAACACTCAAGACGCCCAATTCTGTCCTGCCGTCGTCGTCAATATCCGCGGCGGAGATGTTCGTAATATCAGCGAAAGCGGGGAACCTGACCGGCTCGGTCAGTCCGATTTCAGGCATTTGTTTGTAGAGAATCAACTCGGCCGGTCCAGGGTCGGTTATCGTCACGTCGACCAGCCCGTCACCGTCGAAATCGCCGAGTGCCAGGTCGCGTTTCGCATCTTCCTGGCCCGAAGCGAGGGGATAAAACAGAATCGGCCAGTCAACATCTGAGCGATTCTCCGCGGCGAGTTTGTAGCATATCAGCCGCCCGCTGAGACTGTCAACAGTCAGCATCTCGTCACCGACGATTCCGTCTATGTCCTCGAGCCTGATCGCAAAAGGTCTCTCAATATAAAACTGCACCTGCGGACCAAGTTGCCCCGTCTTTAGTCCGAATCGAACGTGTACAGGCTTGTCCGCGTCACTTGTAACAAGCACCAGATCATTTATGCTGTCGCCGTTGAGGTCACTGACCTGCAAGCTCAGTGTCCGCCCCGAGGTGGGGTATTTAACCGGTTCTGCCAAAGAGCCGCCGTCTTTTTGCAGGATGATGTAGACACCGTCGCGACCGGCCAAAGCCAGATCATCGGCGCCGTCACCGTTTAAGTCGGCACACACCAGCGCATTGGAGGTCAATAATCCGTCGTCGATCGGTATTTTTCTTCTCGTCATCCAGCTCAATGATTTGGGCTTGTCTGATCTGGCGCCGTCAGCATTCTGAAGGATTACGTAGAGGCCCTTGGGCTCACCGTAGAAGACCAAATCAGCCAGAGAGTCCGAGTTCAGATCCCCGGTGACCAGACTGTAGAGTTTTTGTGAAACCGCTATGCTCTCAGTGGCGAAGCGGGTAGGGGGGGTAATTACATTTACGTCTATGTCGTCGGAATCGACAGCCACGTCCGTTTCGTCGAGTCCGATCGTTTCTTTCTGGATCAGCAGCTCTATGCGGGCCTTTCTGTTGTTGACGATTGCGATATCATTTCGACCGTCTCGGTTGAAATCGGCAATCCTCAGATCCTTTACTGCCCAGTCCAATTTGACTATCTCTATTTCCTCGAACCCGTAGTATTGGGAGATATCACCGGGTCCGATTTGCCCGGCGTCTACATTGGCCGAGGCTGCACTTGCGAGAAGGACAACAAGTAAGGCTTTGTTTAGCTGCACGATGAAAACCTCCATTTTTCCACCATCTTTAGTCTCTTCCTCGAGAAAACATATCGTTTCAGCCGTATAACAGGAATATACATCCTGGCCGGGCCAACATCAACAGTTTTGTGCTCTGAGGTGCTTTTTGTTCCCGGAGCGGCACAGGTGCTCGATCACATGAAGTCTCTGGCATGTGCCAGGCTGAGCCTATTGGCAGCGGGATATCCGAAGGGCAATGTCGTCCTTGTACGTCGGCGGGCCCAGCAGCCGGTGGCCGCTGCTGTGTTCGAAGGTCTCCGTTTTGTCGATCCTGCCAGTCTTTGTGTTTAGCCACTCTGCTTTGTATTTGCCTGTGGGCAGGGCCACCATCAGATCTGCCTTCGTGTCTCCGTTGATATAGATGGCATAGGCTCGACCCCTCTCAACCAGTGCACGCGCGGTTGCGTTATCGGGGACACCGCCGTTGATGACCGAATTATCGGGCCGCATTTTGACAAAATCGAAGCTGTTTATGAAATTGCGAAGAATTCCCAATTGCTTGTGCAAGAGTGGTCCGCCTCCCCCTGGCGCGCTGATCTCTGCGGTGCCATCTTCGTGGCCGACAGTGAACGAGTAATCGAGGTTATCGTATACGGCCCCGCCGGCGATGATGAAATCCCAGCCCTCGCGCCGATAAGGTCCCGGTTCGCTGCCGGCAAAACCGGTCTCGTCGTCACCGATCACTTTGTTGAGACCGTAGTTGTCGGCAACGGTCTTAGGCGGCTTGGCATAATGGAAATTGAAAATCGATACCAGGGGATCGGGATCGATTATCTTCTTGTGCTTGTTGGCGATGTTCTGAGCGATCAGGTGTTTGTTTTCAAAATCGGCCTCTGTTCTGGCAATGGTCTCGGCGATATGTGCCTGCCATTCGAGTGTCACACCCCCAAAGTACGGCTCATTACAGATTTCATAATAGACATTGTCGAAATCCCTTAGCAGCCGAACGATCCTGCGCACCATCGCATCCTGCACGGCCAACAGCTCAGGATATTTGAGAGTATAGACTTGTGTACGTTCCATTTGGCCTACGCCGTTGACGTTGTTGGCAGCGTTCATCGGGCTGAGTTTCCACATGTCATCGGCGTAGAAAGGACAAAACATGACCAATTCGACCACAACGGACCGCCTGGACGCCTCGCTGACGAAGCTCCGCAGGCGTTTGAAATAGGCTTGGTCCCATCGCGTCAGGTCAAACTTGTTGCCGCCATTGGGATAGCCTTCCTGATCGCTGCGGGCCCAGGGACATATCAGTCGGCCCTCTGACGGCGCCAGTGTGTTGTCTTGAATCTTGAATGCCCCGGCGGGCTCGCAGTAAGCGCCGCTAAATGTGCGAGTCAGGTTGAAGCCGAGCGATTCGAGCGTCTTGAGGTACTTCTTATAGTCGAACGCCCGGTTGAGCACCGCGCCATAGTGCTCGCCCGAGGTTATCAGAACCGTCGGCTTACCGCGCCAGAGGAAATAATGCGGATTCTCCGGGTGCAGTCCGATGGCAGCGCCGGTCCCGGCGGCCGCAACAGCGCCTGCTGAAACCAACAGCAGGAAAGATGCCGTGAGCGTTTTCTGAGTCACGCGGCGCATGGTAATCCTCCCTTCTGGCAGGCCTATTGACTGAACATTGAGAAAGACAAACGTCTACAAACCGTAAACCGGCTTGAGCTGCTCGGCAGTCGGCAGGCGATCGTAATGCTCGCCGTTCGGACCCACATAGCTTCCGCCTTCCTTCTTGAGTACCACCGGCGTCATAGAGCCGTTGTCGTTTTGGATTTGAATAACGACTTCCTGCTCCTCTTGGTCCTCGTGCTTGTCTTCTTCTTGTTGCTCCGTCATCTTGTCGGTTTGCTGGAGTAAGGTACCGACACCAAAGAGAGCGGCTCCCACCGCCGCGCCTTCGCCCGTTTCGTCCGATTGGTAGCCAACGATAGCGCCGATAGCGGCGCCCCACAGTGCCGATTCGTAAATGGGATGGAGTTTCAACCGGCCACCGCCGCTGCTGTCGCTGCTGCAGCCGCCACAAACTGACAGGACCAACGATCCAACAAGAGCAATTGCCACCGATGTTTTTCGATTTCTCGTTTTCATTTGTTTCCTCTCAAACTAATGACCGACTCGTCAACTCAACTGGTCTGCCGATCTTGAACCGCCTGCCTCTGGCCACTGCAAGAAGCGCGTTCCTGCTGTGAAGACCATCGCAATTATGCACCTTCCGTCTGTGATGTCAAGGGTGTCGACGGCAAATTCCGGCTTTGAGGTTGGGTGTGGAAATCTCGCGCTCTTTTGTAAGGTCAGACCTGGAGGTGGACACCTAGCGCAATTTGCTCCGGATGGCTCTCAGCTGGTCCTCCGTGACCTCCACGCCAAGCTTCTGGGCAGTCTTGATGTGGGTCCACGCCAGGTCATACTTCTTGGCATGGTAGAATCCGAAGGCAAGTCCGTAGTGGGCATCACCAATCTCCGGATCGATCTGCACGGCTTTGAGGTACGCGTCTATCGCCTCGGCGTGCTTGCCGCTCTTGGAATAGGCCGCCCCGAGATTATAATGAACCATTGCCTCGTCAGGCTTTACTCGAACGGCCTTGTTATAGTACTCGATGGCTCTGCTGTACTTGTTCAGCGAGAAATATGCATTACCGAGATTCACCAGGGCGGCCACCATGTCCGGCTTGATCGCCAGGATCTGCTGATATTCCCAAATTTCGTCGCTGACCAGACCCAGCTTGTTGTAGCAGAGTGCCAGACCATAATGAGGGTCTACAAAATCCCGCTTTATCTTCAGCGCCTTCTTGTATCGGGAGATTGCCTGCTCGTAATCGTTCATCTGGCTGTAAACGTCGCCAAGCTGACTGTAACAGCCGGCGTCCTCAGAGTCGAGATCGAGCGCTCTGTTGAGTTGTGCTATCGCCCCGCCGTATCTCTGTTGTCTGGAGTAGACTATCGCCAGATTCTTGTACGCATCGGCGAAGCTCGGATCAAGGGCAATCGCCTGCTTATATTCCTCGACTGCAAGGGCCAGCGAATCCCGCTGGGTGTAGGCATTTCCAAGATTGTTATGTGTCTTGGCGTCGTTCGGATTGATCTGCAGAGCCGTAAGATATTGGTCTATCGCTTCTCTAATCAGGTTCTTTCTGAGGTAGACGTTCCCGAGATTCGCCCTGGATTCCGACAGCGTTGGATTTATCTCCACAGCCTGTTCAAACGCCATAAGTGCAGCATCGATGTTGCCTACATCACTGTAGCTGTTGCCCAGATTATTGAAGAAACAGCCCAACGTCTGAATCTTGTTCAGATTCTTCATGTAAATGCTGTCGTTGCCGCCCCGTGGAACCTTGAATTTGTTTATATAGTGTTCGTCCGAAGCGGTCCCTCCGTTGCTTGTCGTTTCGATGTTGAACCGCATCCGGCCGTCGTCGTATCTTACGAAGAAATGCCCGGGGACGACGACCCCGTACAGAGGCAGCCCGATCCGCTCGGCAATCGCCAGGTAGAGAACAGACAGACTCAGGCAATAGCCGCGTCTCTCGTCCATTACGGTGTGCAGGAACAGGCTGTTTGGATCGTTCGCCTCGGCAATCGACTTGTATCCCAGTTCACCGAACAGGTACTCGTTTATGACCGGTATAGCCCTGGAGTTCAACTGGAGTCTCCGGCGGATGAGCCTATCGCGAATCTCCAGTGCCATCTCGTCCAGCCTGGAAAGGTATCGGCGCCCGTACACCATGTCGCTCCAGTGCTCCGAAACGATCAGGGCGGCAGTAGCCAGGTCAACTTCGTCCTCTCTGAGCCGAAGCACCTGTTCCATGGACCTTACGTACAGACCTGACCTGTTGGCATTGGCCAACGGCTCAATCCGCTGCCGCGCCGGTGCAACGGAAGAGAGAACTGCCAAACAGATTGTTATCGGAAAAACCTTTATCATCAATCGTCCCTACCGTATATTATAGCTATTTGGCCGATTTTGTCCAATGCTATTATGTTAAGATCGGAGAATTATGATGAGTACTGAACACATAAATTCTGCTGACAGTTCATTTTGTCGCATGTCCCGGAGGAATCTCCACGCGTTCTGCGCAATAGGGTTAGTTGTCGGGCTGCTTGCCATCGGGGCATGTCACGACTCCGGTCCTGATGTATCTGAGGCACCCGAGGTTGCTGAGGTTGCTGAGGTTACTGAGGTTGCTGAGGTTGCTGAGGTTGCCGAGGTCACGTCGGTTGCTACCGTGGCTGAGCCGGCGCCGAACGAGCCGGCCGTTGAGGCAGAACCGCAGGCGGCCGAGAGCAGTCTGTTCGACGGCAGGACATTGGGACATTGGCAGATCACTGACTTCGGCGGCCAGGGCAATGTCTACGTCAAGGACGGCAGCATATACCTCGAAATGGGAAACGACATGACCGGCATTACCTGGGACGCACCACTGCCTTTCAAAACGAACTATGAGATCACTCTCGAAGCCATGCGCGTCGACGGCAGCGATTTCTTCTGCGGGCTGACCTTTCCCGTCGGCGAGAATTTCTGCTCGCTCGTCCTCGGCGGCTGGGGCGGGACCCTCTGTGGGTTGTCCAATATCGACTATTATGACGCCGCGAACAACGAGACTACCACGATTGTCTCGTTCGAGAACAACAAGTGGTACCACGTTCGCCTGCATGTCAGGCCCGACCGAATCCAGGCATGGCTCCAGGAGGAAGGGGAGGAGCCCCTGGTCGATATGGACATAACCGATCGGAAGATCGATACGCGGGCTGAAATGGACCCGTGCCAGCCAATGGGCGTCGCAACATGGCAGACCAGCGGGGCGGTCCGCAACATCCATATGCGAAGACTGGTGGATTGAGCTATTGTCAGAAGCTATTGGATCACCGCCCCGTCGCGAATCGGCACCTCAGCGGCGGGTTGTCTGAACAGATCTATCCGCATCCAGCGATTCGTCTTGAATCGCCATCGGTTTGCCAAACCGACAGTTACAATGCTCAACGTCGCTGCGATCCACGGCCCCAGCGCGCCGAGGTGTGGAAACAACGTGATAAAGCACAGACTGCCTATTCCCAGCACTACAATGGCGCCGAAAGCCGAAACCGCCGCAAGCCAGAGTGTGTCGCCGGCGCCGCGAAGCGAGCCGTTATAGACAAGTGTTAGAGCGTCGAAGACCTGGTATATCGCTGCCATAAAGAATATCTTGACCCCGATGCTGATCACGACATCATCGGTCGACCAGAATGCCATGATTCTGTTGCGAAAGACCAGGAGGCACAGGCCTATCAACCCCATGTAAACCAGTGCCATCCTCAAAGATACACTGGTCTGTTTGATCGCCACGTCTTTCTTGCCTTCTCCGATTGACTTTCCAACCGCGGCGGTCAATGCCGTCCCCAGACCCACTACGGGCATGACCGATACGTTTACACATGAAAGAACGGCGCTCGTGGCCGCCAAGGCGTCTTTTCCAAACTGACCGACCATTGCGAACAAGATCACCCCCCACAGCGCGATGTTAACCATCAGGCCGATCCCCGCCGGAAAACCAACCTTCAGCAGGTCGGCCATTCTTGCAAGATTGATGTTTAGACTGTGTCTGCTCTTGAAATTGGCATTCACATCGCTGTTGAGAAATACCGCCATCCTGATAACGGAACCCGCCGCTATCCCGACAAAGGTCCCCCATCCGGCGCCAGCAATTCCCATCGCCGGAAAACCGAACTTGCCGAAGATCAACACATAATTGGCGATAACATTGATCACCTGCCCGGCTATCGCCGAGTACATCATGATAACCGGACGATGGACGCCCATGAAGAACTGGCTGCTCGCCCAGACAAAGACCGCCAGCACCTGGACATAGAGCATTATCCTGAGGTATATCACCTCCAGAGCGGCGACAGCCGGCTCGTGGCCCAGCGCCTTGAAAATAAGCGGCGCTGCCGGCCGCATGATTGCCAGAGTGACAAGCGAATATGCCAGACCCATGTATATCGCCTGCCAGCAGTAGTTCGAGCAGGCCTTCCTGTCACCTCTTCCGAGGCTCTGGCTGACAAACGTATTGACGCTGGTCATCACCCCTATTGCAAAAGAGGCCGGCAGGAAGCTGACGTACCCGGCAGGCAGAACCGCCGCGAGTGCGTCGGTTCCAAGCTGTGAAACCATGAACCTGTCGACAAACTGCATGACAGTAAAAGAGATGTGTGCGACCACCATCGGCCCGGCCAGCTTGAGCATGTACTTGAGCGAGGTCTCGTCTTTGGCGGCGGCGTGAGATAGTACTGTCGATTCCTCAATCATTACCGGAGACCCCGTTCGACCAGGTTCAACTTTTTGAGTAATGTCTCGGCGGAGATTCCCACCACCTGTATGCGCTTGACCGAACCGGTCGTACCCGTGACTATGCTGACTGCATTGTTCTTGACACCGAGCTGGTGAGCTACAAATTTCACCAGGTTCTGATTGGCCTTTCCCTTCTCCGGCGGCGCAGAGACCTTCACTTTCAGCATCCCGCCGAGCAGCCCGCAGATCCGCGTCGACCCGCTGCTGCCGGGCACGACTTTCACGGTGAAGACAGTGCTCTTGTCAAGCTCTTGAACGGTAAGATTCTCCATATCCACAGCCTACTCTTGTGTCTGCCCTGGGGGCAGATTGCTCAAGAATCTAAACACCCCAAAGTGACCACTAACACTCGAGTTTGCGACTCGAACAGATATCTATTTGTACTAGGTTATCGGAGTATCAGGACATCAGGCAGTGAATATCAGGTTATCAGGGTATCGGGAAGGTCCCGGCGTGGACGTTACTCTTCTTGATATCCTTAACTCTGGTATCCTGCAGCCTGATAGCCTGGCATCCTGATGCACTTACTCGCAGTCCATCATCTTGTCGGATGGGTGGCCGCCCAATCGTCAATTACTCTACATTCTCCCGCAGATTTGCCCCGATCGCCAATTGCACGTACTTCTCAATCTGCCCGGCCAGCTCGCCGACTGAGGCAAGCTGAAAATCCTCGTAATGGCCCGGGATAAGGTCGCCATCCAGCGTCCTCTTGCAAATCCTGACACGTATCACGGAGGGCTGGCCTTCGGATTGTGTGAAATCGCTGTCCTTGTGCTCGGTAAGCTCGACGCGCCAGTCTTCGCTTATGAAGACCAGGCACTTGCCGGTAAAGACCGCCATCGGGAAGTAGTCACGCAATATCTCAAGAGTGTCCATGAGGTACCTAATTCAATCCTTTTAGTTGCGAGCAAAAAAGTCTCATCCAGGAATTCATCTGACATTCGTATATTACCAAAGATGCAACGAAATGCACGACCTTATACCCTTCAGGGTAGTAAATTCCCGCGAGCAAAACCATAACTTGTTATTGTAAAGCCGCTTACCCACGCAAGAGCGGGAATTTTCAATCGAGAGCAGTATGTTTGGCCGCCGGCGAAACAAAACTACCATTCTTGCCGAAGGCGTGCCGTGTGATGTCAGGCAAGGGCTCAGGAGGTTAACTTGCAGGCTGCTGTTCGGCCTGTAGGGCCGGCGTTTCCGTGGCCAATCCGGCCTCTCGCCAGGCCGCCATATCGCCTACAAGATGATAGACGCGGTGAAATCCCGATTTTGCAAGAGTTCGCTGGGCCATTCGCGCCCGGACTCCGAGTTCGCAATAGACAACAACATCCTCGTCCGCGTATGGCTTGAGTCTATCAAGATTGGCAGAGATTTGCCGGTGGTTTATATTGATGGCGCCCGGGACGTGCCCTGAGTTGAATTCGCGGCCGGTGCGGACGTCGAGGATACAGACGTTGGACTTCTGCTCAATTCGCTCCAGCAGCTGCGCCTGTGAGATTTTGGCGCCCCGGCTCACGTACAACTTCACGGCCAGCCCGCTGAGAACCACCACGGCGATTATTGCTATAACTTGCCAGCCCACGCTAAGATTCCTCATTTACTCAACGTTCAATTCTTTCACAGCATCTTAGTCCGGTGTCCATGTTCTTTGGCCGTGAATGTTTCATTTCTTCTGGAAGGACCTGACAGGGTCCCTCTTGCCGCCATCGGCGGTCCCCGCTTGCCACTGAGCCAGAAGCGGGGCCCATTGCTCCTGGGTGTCCTTGGTATACGGCTCATCAATCAGGTTGTTCACCTGGAGCCGACCGTTCTTGCCGTCGAATAACATCCCCGGACCGGTCCTGCCCCAGTTCCATTCGGCAAATGTCCGTCGTTTTATCGATACCCATTTACTATGGCCGAAAACCGGCGAAATGTGGCATTTGCTGGCCAGATTACCAGAACAGGCTGAACCGGCTTGCCCGAATCGGCGTACTGTACAAACAATGGCCCCGACGCCTGCAAGCTGACGCAGTGTGCTTGAGAATGTAACTTATGGCTTATCGCAAACTCAAAGGAATTCCGGGCTTGGTATACGTACCCGAGCCCGATCAGCAGACAGGCAAGCACAAGTGCAAAGACTGCTTTTGCTGCCAGTGGTGCAGTGACAGTCGGTGCGAGTCGTGTTTGAAGGCCAGGCATTGCCGCAAGAAGAATACAAGATAGCCGATTCAGAGATTCGAAAAGGCCCGATCAAGAAGCTGCTGTGCGGCAACAGAATCTGTGATTAACTCATCAGCCTCACAAAATGGATTCAGTGACGCCAAATTATGGGCCGCAATACCATAAAGGTTTTTGCTCACTGCCTCTGTACGTAGTGCAGCAGTATCTCGTCCGTTTTGTGCAGTCTCCTGCACGCCTCTCGGGCGATGTTGAGCACCAGCGTGCTGAACATCCCGAGGTCCGATTTGTATAGCGACAGCAGGGCGCTGCGTGACAGCACGATAAGCTCAGTATCCTCAACGCAGACGGCCGTTGCGGCATGTGGCTGGATTCCAATTACCGAAGTCTCACCAAAGCAATGCCCTTTCTCGAATACTATCAGCTCCAGGGGCGTCTGCTCTGCGTTCACCACCAGTTTCACACTGCCTGACTGCACAACGTAGATGTGGCTCGGTTGTGTGCCTTCTTCGAAGACTCTTTCGCCGGCTCTGTAGGAGACTTTCTTGAGAAGACGAAAGAGCGCGTACAACTGTTTGTCCGAAAGCCCGGCAAAGATGGAGATTTCATTTATGATCGGCAGAACGTCTTCGATATCAAGAAGCGGACCGAATTGTTTGTCGCAGCTCGAGTCTTTCTTGTCTTTGCACATGGCACTCCCTCGTATATCTTGTTCCTTCTTTACGCCAACATTGCCGTCGTCTTTACAGTCTTATCCTGGTTGCTCTTCGGCAGCGATTTGTCTGGAAAACACCAGTAACGTTTCTGCCTTACAAACGGCATTCTCAACATGTTCCAGAGTCGGTTATCATTCGGTTCCAGGTAGCCTGGTACGCCAATCCTGATCGAAGACTGGCGAACGTTCAGCCGCAATGTTCGATGCAGCCGGTCCCACCAGGGAAATATGACGCCGTAATTGGAATTAGTCTCCGAGCCGACGGCACTATGATGAACACCGTGCATTCGCGGGGTCACAATGATCTTGTTGAGCCAGCGTTCCAGGGGC
Organism: Phycisphaerae bacterium SG8_4; assembly: GCA_001303465.1. Classification (GTDB taxonomy): domain Bacteria; phylum Planctomycetota; class Phycisphaerae; order Sedimentisphaerales; family Anaerobacaceae; genus SG8-4. The sequence continues at coordinate 488 of LJTR01000003.1, read as the reverse complement.
AAAGGCAGGCGAACGTTGGAATGGTGCAGCATCGTTTCGGCCGAGAACACCGTTTCGTATATCGCGTAAGTAAATGGATCGGCTCCCACAGCCAGCATCTGGACGACTCGGAATATGCTCGAATAGGCAATCTCTCCGGGATGGAAGCGGTAGGCAGTGGAGACGTCAAGGTCGGGATCTATGTGGTGAACATTGTGAAAACGCCACAGCAGGCGGATTCGATGGTTTGCCCTGTGCCAGTAATAGAAAGTAAGGTCCATCAGCAGAATGCCAAGCGCTACGCGGCCCGGCCGCGGCAAAGGAATCAGAAACGCCGCGCCGATACCTCGTTTGGTAGTCCAAACGGAGGCTCCGAGACCTGTGCTTCTGACAATCAGCGACCCGACCAGAAAGACCGTTGCCGTCAGGATCAGATTCTTCGCCAATCGCGGAAGAAGCGGCCGGGTCTTGTGCCTGAGCGGAATGACCTGCTCGGCCAGCAGCAGGAG
>LJTR01000178.1 GCA_001303465.1 Phycisphaerae bacterium SG8_4 | reverse complement strand
AGTTGTCACCGAAGTAAACATGGTGCAATTTCGCGTTGAAGCCTGCCGTCCAGCTCAGCGTCGAGTCGCTGAGAACGAAGCTGACACCGTCGGCAGGGCTTGGGCCATAGGCCGTTCGCGGAGGGATTGAGAAGCTCCAGATGTCTCCCTTCCACGGGCTGTTGGGATCGGCGTCGTTTACCTCGTCGACGCGCCAGTAGTAAGTCGTGCCCGGTTGGAGCCCCTCCGGGGCGGGAAAGCCGGGGAAGCCGACTACTTGCTGAGTGGTCGCCAGGTTTCCGATAAAGGTCCCCTCGGCCCCGCTATCAATGTCTTCAGAGCTTGTTCCAAAGTACAAATCATGCGAGACCGCGCCGTCTCCCGGACCCCAGGTCAGACTCGTCCAGGTTTGCTCAAGTGTCGCACCATCGGCCGGATCGGGTCTGCGTGCATGCGGCAGTCTGCCGGCCCCGCTGACCATGATCGTCTGAATCTCGTCCGCTGTCAGGGCATGATCGTAGACTCGAAGCTCGTCAATTGTAGCGGCCACCCAGTTTGTGTGGTTCCTGTTGAGGCCGATGGCGAACTCGTTGAACGTCCTCTGCGAATCGCTCATCGTCGCGGTCGTGGCTTGTTCGCCGTTGTAGTAGAACGTCGCGTTACCGTCCTCGAATGTCAGGGCCAGATGAGTCCAATCCAACGTGGCCGGCCCAAAGAACTGTCCGCCGGGATTCAAGCGGAACTCTCCCGGAGTTCCCCCATTGACGTCGAACTGAATGCCGGCACTATTGGGCGTATGGTTGGTGAAAGGGCTGCTGTACTGGTCCTGGCCCAGGCTATCAAGCTTGACCCATATTGCTATCGTGCCGGCAGTCCAGACCGTTGGTCCGCCGGGCAGGGTATAGACGACATAGTCTTGATCGGCATCGCCACGGACGTGCAGGCCTCCGCCGATCTTGCCCTCGACCCACTCGGGAGCGCCGTTAAAAGTCCCATCGTTGCCGTTGCCGGAAGAGTCAGTTGCGGTTGTTCCCGAACCCTCGTCGAGCCCCCAGTGCACAACCAGATCCGCCGAGGTGCTGCTGACCAGGCCCAGCACCAGGGCAATGAGGGTTGAATACGTCAGTTTCTTACACATAGTGATCCTCCTTCAAGAAAGGGTACGCTAATACAACAGCAAGACGATTACTCGCCGTGACAATACGGGGGTTTGCCGGGCAATCACCATAGCCATCAGCCACCTCCATCGGAGCCGTCACACTTTGTACGGGCCAATCCGCAGCGCAAAGACGACACACGGACAGGATTCCACCTGCCGGACTATCCTTGAACTTCTTAACTTCACCTATATTGGATTCATACCATATTAGGGGTATCCACGTCAAGGAAAATATCGGTTTTTGCGGGGAGAATACGCTAATTACGTGGTCTGGCGTTGATCACAGCAGCCAGGAGGATATGTCTCAACCTCTCCACGCTGAGGCGGTTGAGGTAGTCTTCGGTGAAATCCAACCTAAATCGACCTCTGAAATTCTTGATTCTTCTTTGAAGTTCGTGTCTTCCCAAAGCAGCAATTGAGGTTGCTTCCCTCTCAAAACATTTGCTCGGAGCCATTCTCATCACCTTCGAAAAAGCCTTCTGTTGTAAGTTGGATTCATGTCATCTGTATCGTCTTGCGCAGAGGAACACTTCTGTGAGAAATTTCGCGCTGTGCAAATTGGCTTGTTTAGTCGGTCAATTTTTTTTTGTGATTTGGCTGGTCGTCTGATAACGTCTGGTCATGAAGACAGAAGCTCTAGACTACGACTTGCCGCCTGAGTTGATTGCTCAACAGCCTCTGAGAATCCGCAGCGACTCACGACTACTTGTGCTGAATCGCTCGGCCGGTGATCTCGTCGACAGTTTCTTTGGGCGGCTCGGCGATTTCCTCTTGCCTGGCGATTGCCTCGTGCTAAACGATACGAAGGTCGTGGCTGCTCGCTTTTTTGCCCGGCGCGGCAGTGGCGCCCGACTCGAAGGATTGTTCCTGGACGAAGACGCCGATGGCATCTGGACCGTCTATCTAAAGGGCTCCCGAAGGGTTAAACCTCATGAGCAACTGTATTTAAAGGACAGAGAAGACGCCGATTTCTGCACCGCTGAACTGCTCGAAAAGACAGACTCCGGCAGATGCAGGCTCAAGCTCACGATCGACGCCGACGCCCTGACCGTGCTGAAGAGAATCGGCTTTCCGCCGCTGCCTCCGTATATCAAGCGAGATAGCGATCCGGTGTTGGCGGCCGACGACGCACTGCGATATCAAACGGTCTACGCCCGCAAGGCCGGAGCGGTCGCCGCGCCGACCGCCGGGCTGCATTTCACCGAGACGCTAATCGAGCAACTGAAGCACGCCGGCATTCATTTCGCCTTCATCACGCTGCACGTCGGAGCCGGGACCTTCAAACCGGTTACCGCCGAGTACCTCGAAGATCACCAGATCCACAGCGAGCAGTTCAGCATCGACAAAGAAAACGCCCGGACAATAGAGGCGGTCAGAAGTGCCGGCGGCAGAATAATCCCGGTAGGGACGACTTCCATGCGCGTCCTTGAAACTGTCGCTGCCAGCTCAGAGATTAGGGCCACCAGCGGATCAACGGATTTGTTCATAAAGCCCGGCTACGATTTCAAGATCGCCAGTGCGATGATAACGAATTTCCACCTGCCCAGATCCTCACTACTAGCACTGGTAGCGGCCTTTGCCGGGCTGGAAAACGTACTCGCCGCCTACGCCCACGCTATCGAGCAGAAATACCGCTTCTACTCCTACGGAGACGCAATGCTAGTAGCGGGATAGTCTCGCATATGGAGTGCTGAATCTCGAATCTGAAGCTGGTGGCCGATTCCTATGCCCGAACCCACTTCTCTGTCTTGAAATCATACTTCTTGATCACTTTGGCCGGGTTTCCAACGGCTACACTGTAGGCAGGGATGTTGTCAACGACCACCGAGCCGGCGCCAATGACTGAATTGTTCCCTATCTTGACTCCGGGAATTATCACACAGTTGGAACAGATCCACACGTCCTTTTGAATGATTACCGGTGTGACTTGAAAACCCTGTCTGCGGAAGCTCTTTGAGACATCTTCGTAGCAGTGTGATTGCCCGCTGATGAAGCAGTTTTGCGCGACCGCAGAGTTCTCTCCTATCTGAACAGGGCCTACTACAACGCTGCCTATTCCCACGCTGGCGCCTTCTTTGAGAATGACGTCTCCGTGCCACGTGCAGACTACACAATGTGTCTCGATGAGCGAATGCTTACCCAATGAAAGACGATGGCGTTCGCTGCCCGCCGTTCGCGGCACCACATCAAGCCTGGCTCTCAGACGGATTGAGGATGGAAATTCCCTCTCGATGCAGACAAGCCTTGTGTAGAGCTGGATCCCAGCCAGATAGACGGCCTTCACTATGTCGCGAGCGAATCCCAAAACCGATTCGACCAAGGCATAAGAATTGCTGGCTAAGTGGATAGCTGGGAGGAAGATGCGCACTGCCCTCTTTACCCCACCGCTCTTTGTCTCAGTTTCCCACATTTCCTCATTTTACCACATTGCCCATATTGGCACAAAGGCAAATTTCGAGAATTCTACTATATGCAGGGATGGTCCGAAATAATGCGATCAGGCATGACTATTGCCTGATGCAGGCGGTAGGATCACCGGATTCTCCTTGCCAGAGGCAGTTTTTTGATGGTATGGCCGAGCACAAAGCGTGTCAGCACGCAATTCAGGCCAGCCAAGGCGGATTTCCGGAGCGTATAGAGGCTGACGTTCCTGATCGGCAGGATCAACAGCAGGGCGACAGGTGCGTGAATAATTTGGGCTGGGCAGGCACCTGCGGACATTGTTTTGACTAGCTTTCCCTGACAATTGAGCTGCTTGGCGAACAGGTGCAACAGGATGACCGGCGTAATCAGCAAAATTCTGAAGTTATCAACAAATTGCAAGCGCAGCTCGTCTGCAACTCACCATCAAATCAAGTGTTCTCAAGAAACGCGCGGCGGCTCAATGACACCGTGCCGACACTATTCAACTGCTCCACAGTACTACTTGTACATCTTGTCAAAGTAGCCGTGAGCGGCGACAACTGCGGCTCGCATCATATCTTCGGCCTTGGCGGTCTGGCGCCTGGCAAGTACATCCATCAAAGCCTTCGCATCAAGCTGCTTCGCGGCCTTTTCGCAAGCCTCCCAGCTAAGCACGCTTCTGATCACGCGGTCGATGCCCTGCTCGGCGTTGTCGTACGCCCGCGTTTGCATGTCATGACCCTTCCAGCGGTTGAAGCCCGCCTGCTGGATGAGCCCGGCGATGGCAACGTTCATACCGTTGATTCTGGCTCCGTGATCGATGTCATACTTGCCCGGCCCGCCGAGGATGATGCCGTCGTTGTATCCCTGGCTGTTGAGGTGCATGTGGACCATTGCGCCGTTGTCCAGTTCTTCGACCGTATCGTATACGTGGTCGAGGCCGATCATCTCGGAATGCCCGAACTCTTTGTTGACACCCTTTTGGGCTCTGGGGACACCGAACTCGTCTTCGATCCTTCTCCAGAACAGAAGCGCGCTGGCGACGGTGGGAATCAACATGGCCGGATGCCCTTCGTTCGGCTTGGGCTCGAATCCTATGTAGAGGCTGCCGCCTTTCTTCTGTTCGTATTTGCACAGCCCGGCGATACTCTCTTTCAGATTCTGGTACATCTGCCCTATGCCGATAGAGGCGATATCGTAGCCGAAAGAGCCGTTCCAGATTATCAAGGACGGCTCAATGTCCGGGTGCCATGCCTTCTTCAGAGTCCCGTAAGCCAGGTCGACTGTCTTGGTACCCAGTTCTTCGGCGGCCTTTCTCTCCTGCGGGTCGAGAGATGCAACTCCGCCGTAGCCAAAGTGACAATGTGCACCGGGAGTGATCATCGCAAGGTACAGTTTGTTGTCGACCATCGCATCGGCCACAGCCGCGGCGTTATCGTCATCGACCTCGGCGTCATAGTGCAGCTCAATACCCAGTTCGACGTTGTCAGGCAGTCTCGGAGCAATCTTGTCGCCCACCAGCTTGATCATCTCGGGGCTGCCGAAGGCGCCGCCCCATTCGGGCCGCATGTCGCCGGGCACAAAACCACCTTTGCCCGGATTGAATGTCCATCTGCAAATGCTGTGTAAAGATTTCCCTGCCATCAATTCTACTCCTTTCTCGGACCTTCGCTCAGCGAGGCACGATTTGGCTTTACAATTGCTGTTTCAAAACGTTTTCCCATCTTTCATAAGCTTGCCCGTATGCCGAAGCGAGTTCTTCTTTGGGCTCGACGGTTCGGACAGGCTCGAGGCCCACGAACGCGTCCTCGGGGTGGCTGTAGAACCCAGCGCCGATTCCCGCGCCGCGCGCGGCGCCCTGCGAGCCGTCGGTGTTGTACAGTTCAACCCGAGCCCGTGTGACGGTTGCGAAGGCCTCGGCGAACAGCGGGCTCAGGAACATGTTGGCGTTGCCCGCTTTGACCGCGGTCAGCTTGATCCCCATCTGGCGCATAATCCCGAGGCCGTAATTCAGGGCGAAGACGATGCCTTCCTGGGCGGCACGCAGAAAATGTGCCTTTTTGTGAACGTTGAAGTTCCATCCGTGTACCGAGGCGCCGATGTTCCTGTTCTCCAGGGTCCGTTCTGCGCCGTTGCCGTAGGGCAGGATGACCAGTCCGTCGGAACCGACCGGCACTTCGGCCGCCAGCTCATTCATCTGCTCGTAGTCGAGCCCTTCGCCGGCTGCGAAATTGTGCTTGAGCCAGCTGTTGAGGATCCCCGTCCCGTTGAGACACAGCAGCACTCCGTACCTGGGATCAGCCGCCGCATGATTGACGTGCACGAACACGTTTACCCGCGAGAGAGCGTCGTAGTTCTTCTTGTCACCGACCCCGTAGACCACGCCGGAGGTACCGGCCGTGACGGCAATCTCGCCGGGCTCTAGGACACCGAGCGACAGTGCGTTATTAGGTTGATCGCCCGCGCGGTAGCTAATCTTCGTGCCGGCCTTCAACCCCAATTCGTCCGCGGCAGAGGCGATCAGCTCGCCCTGGACGGAAAATGTCGGCACGGTCTCGGCTACAAGATCACCCGAGATGCCATAATTATCAAGCACGAAGTCGGCTAACCGGTCGCCTTCGAAATCCCACATTATCCCTTCGGACAAGCCGGAGGGCGTTGTCTTAATCTCGCCCGTCATCTTCATCGCGATATAATCACCGGGCAGCATTATTTTGTGAATCTTATCGTACAGCTTGGGCTCATTGTCCTTGACCCAGCGGAGCTTCGACGCGGTGAAATTGCCCGGCAGGTTGAACAGCTTCTTGAGGCACTTGTCGCTGCCGATGTCCCTGGCGGCCTGCTCACCGATTTGTACCGCCCGGCTGTCGCACCAGATTATCGCCGGTCGCAGCACGTCTTTGTTCTCATCGACAACAACCAACCCGTGCATCTGATACGATATCCCGATTGCCGCGACGTCGCCGGCGTCGAACCTGGCCTGAGTGTTTATCTTCTGTGTTGCTTTTACGAGATGCTGCCACCAAACCGAAGGCCTCTGCTCGGCCCAGCCGATTTCGGCTGCGACAATCTCCAGCTCCTTCTCGGGCGAAGTCGCCGAAGCCAGCACGCTGCCCGTCCCAGCGTCCATCAGCGTGGCCTTTATCGAGGAGCTTCCAACATCGTATCCCAATAATAGCGCCATCGTACATGTCCTTTCCGGTCCAGACTCCTGTCATTATCCGAGATTATAACCGTTACCGCCGATCCTACAAGATTTCTTTGGAACATCGGTCAGAATGATCCGCATCAGTGTTCTCAATGCTGCTAGTATCCCGGAGATTGTCGGCATGTGGCAGTTCATGCAGGCCGCGACCTCTTTCATCGTCGCTGAAGCCTGGCATTCGGCCTCCTCGTGATGGCATTTCTACCATTGAGTGCGGGGGAGTCTGCTCCCCGGCTTCAGGAAGCGCTATCACGCCGGCGAGGGGATCATGGCAGTCTAAACAATCCAGCGCCAGGTGATTGGACTGGAAAGACTCCTCGTACTGCTCGTGGTGTTCTATGAAACCGCCACTGGCTTTGACTGCTTGGGCTGCACCGCGATAATGGCACTTGCCGCACTGGGCAGGATCGCGATCCACGGGCGGCTTGAAACTTCTCCGATCCGCAGCGTGGTCGCCAACGGGTTCATGGCAGCCCTCAGAGTGGCAAGTTCCACAGCTGCAGGGCTTCTGCTAGCCTGGCGGTACGTAACCCAGTGGGATCATTTTCCACTATGGGCGTTCGCGGGTGTCTTCGGTGCAATCTCAAGGATCTGTTGACCGTCACCCGCTCTCGCCCAAAAAGACAGGCCCAATTCGAACCCAATCAAAGCTAATTTCGGACCTAGCCCGGAACCTGCCCTGAGTTTACTGATGAGGATAGACCTCGCTGAGGGGCTCCAGACCGTTTCGGCCGGCCCCCATATTGGTTAAATAGTACAGAATCTGCAGACTTCCCTTACTGGCTCCCGCTCGCTATAATATAGGTAACTGGCTATTTAGCTTTTTTGTTAACTTAGTCAAATTATATACCGATATAACACTGTAAATACCAGAATTGTACCTGCTCGAGTAGAACAGCTGCGGATGGGGTTTGGAGATATGTGGGATCATCTTCCTCCGTTGGACTGCATGAAGGTACGACAAGGAGATACGCAATGAAAAAGTTTCTGAATATCTCGCTTCTCTTACTTGGATTCGGTGTGTCGTGCTCGCTTGGCTGCAGGAGCTGGCTGGGTCCTAAGGAACCGGTACAGGCAGAGCCGGGCCTCAGCGCCGGCGAATACCTGGAGGCAAGGACCAGAAGACTTCCCCCGCTGCCTTCAGAACAAACGGGGCCCGCCCCGATTCAAGGGCCTGCTGTCGTCAGAGAAGAAGCACCCGTGATTGTCAGACCCGACATGGTAGCCGTAAGCGCGTCCGGGTCATCCATAGTCTCAAAAACCTATCCGTGGGCCGAATGCGGGGTCGTGCAGTTGGACAAGACCATGCCTAAGGAAGTCGGGCTCAACAAACCGTTCACCTACACCATCAAAGTCACAAACCTAACGAACACAGAGTTGACCGATATCATGGTTTCCGAAGATCTGCCGGAGAATTTCAAGTTTCTGAGCGCAAATCCGGCGCCAAAGCAAGCGCAAGACAACCTCCTGCTGTGGGAGGTCGCAACGCTCGGGCCGAAATCAACCAGAGAGATCACGGTTTCGGGCCTGGCCACCTACATCGATTCTCTCAGACATTGCACAAGCGTTATTACACCTGTAATCCCGGCCTGTGCCGTCGTACAAGTCATCCAGCCCGAATTGAAGCTGACCAAAACAGCACCCGAGCAAGTCTTACTATGCGAGCCGATTCAGGTGAGGTACCTGGTAACCAACTCTGGAACAGGTTATGTACCAAATGTCAAAATCATAGAAAACCTTCCCATGGGGCTGCGGACAACAGGAGGCAGGAGTGAAGTTGTGTTTGACGCCGGCACGCTTATGGCGGGCCAGTCGCAGCAATTCTCAGTTGAACTGCGGGCCACTGATACCGGAGAATACATCAGCCAGGCCACGGCCAGTTCGACCACCGGCTTGCGGACCGAGTCGGTCCCCA
>LJTR01000177.1 GCA_001303465.1 Phycisphaerae bacterium SG8_4 | reverse complement strand
ATGCCTGTCATCTTTGTTGAACTTTGTCAAGACATCCTTGATTGTCGCAGCCTTTCCATCATGCAGATATGGAGCGGTTCGCCATACCTCCACGAGCGTAGGGGTGTCGAACTCGGTATCGTCTTCTTCGTCCGTGCTCGTGCCGACATCATATTTGATCATGTTGGTATAAAGCGGCTGCGGATGACACAGTGCACAGCCAGCCTTGCTAAAGAGTTTCCGGCCGTTGTTGGCGGCTTCGCTAGGTTCACCGTTGACAAGGTACGGACTGGCAATCGGCTTGAGAGACTTCAGGTAGGCATCTATAGCCTGTGCCTTCCTCTCAGTAGTACTCGCAAACTGAATGTAGCGAATGCCGCTGCGGACCGCAACCTCAGCATCCTCTCGAACTCCTGTAATCATTGCAGGCGGCGTCTTGTGTGACAGCAGCAGACTCCTTGTATTCTTGGGATTAGCTACTCCGTCATTCAACAGATCCCAGTTCAATGCACTTGCACGCCCGTCCCCAGTATGACAGCTTGTACAGCTGTTCCACTTCTGGTAGGAAAGCGAGGCATCGTTGAAGAGCACCTCACCTTTGCGGACAAATGTTGCGGGCATGGTCTTTCCAAGAGGTATTGTCTTAACTGCGGGCTGAGCGTTGGAATTGATGTCAACCACCCCAATACTATCCGTGAAATACTCTGCTACGTACGCCTTTGTTCCGACGACAGTCAAACCGCGAGGCCCGATACCACCAAGTGTTAATCTGCGACGAATTCCGGCCAGAAACGTCAGATCATTCGGCACATCTTTGGCAGAGTAAGAAGCATCAGAGAATTTGCGGCCGGCTCCTGAATGGATCTCAGAACTAAACGCTCTGGCTGTGGCGGCCGGTAGCAGCCGCTTGTGGAGCCCCTCTCGATCGATAACACTCAGCTCGTATGAGCTGGCATGGGTGATCAGAATACTCTTGCCGTCGGCTGTACACGCTACCCCATAGGGATTGGCGGCCCCGAGGTCAACGTCATCAAGCAGGACGGTGTTGACAAATCTTCGCTGCGGCACATCGATGATGGTCATCGCATTCGTATTTATCCAGCCTTTTTCGAGGTAGGTAACTGGAAACCTGTAACGCCCAAGCACGTGCGTCACATAGGCGTTTTTGCCGTCCGGCGAAATTGTTATCCCGCGAACATTCGTGCTGCCGTCGGGAAGTTCGATACGCTCGACGACATTCCTTGACACCGTATCGACGACTGATATAACCGAGGCACAATAATCGGCATTGGCGGGCCCTGCGGGAAGATGATTGGCGACAAACAGGAATTTGCCGTCCGAGGTAAGAGCTGCAGCGACAGGTTCACGACTTACGGCAATCGCAGCGACCTGCCTTTTTGAACCAAGGTCAACAACACCGATGTTGTTGTTGAACTGATTACAGACATAAAGCGTCTTGCCGTCCGGGTGTGCAACAACCGCAACCGGCGTATGGCCCACAGCGATATTGTCAGTCAAAGTCCCGTTACGAACGTCGACAATATGCACCTTGCCCCTCAGCACTGCAGAGGTCACATAGAGCCTGCCCCCGTCGGAGGAGATATCAAGGCCGACGGGATGCTCACCGACGGATATCACCCTAGCAACCTTACCGGAGAATATATCAAAAACCGCAACCTGACCGGCAGCGGCTTCGGCAACGTAAAGCACTTTGCCATCGAGGCCGGCAACGACAGAAATTGGAGACAGATAATCACCTGTTTCAGCAAAGCTCCGGCCGCCCACGGAAACCATAACCAGCACACATACGAGAGTCACACATTTTTCAGCGTATTGTCGCATCGAACTCCTCTCATTTCCAAAATTTCCGAAACACGTCTTTCAGCATACAGAATACAGTACAAACAAGGCAAAAGGCAAAAGCAGAAAGGTAGAATCCGGATTCTTGTCGAAAATATGGCTTCGGTTGGGGGGGGTTTGAAAGGCGCTTTAGGAAGAACTGCAGGGCAGCCAAATAAGCACAAGCGTTTATTTCACAACAGCTTATGAGAAGCACCTCAATTTGAAGACCGAAAAAACCAAACCAATCACAGTCAATTCAGGGCTTGGGCGGGGAATTTGTTAAAGTTCTGTCGGGCCTTGCCGATATTCGTAAAAGGCAAAGGCCCGGGAATGCTTTTGCACGTCCATCATCTTGAGTCTTGGGGGGCTCCCGGCCGCACCGGAAGGAACCGGCGGTACTTGCGGGAGAGCCGGACGTCGTGCAAAGCATTAACTTGCCTCGCTCCCATGCTTTGCGGACTCATAATCGAGTTTGTGAAACTTGCAATGAAGAATATGGACGGATTGAAGCTAAGCCCGAGAGCCACTTCTGGCCATATGGACAGGTGCGAAAGGAGCCTCATGACACTTCAGGCAAAAGACGTAATGACAAAGCAAGTAATCTGCATAGGAAGAGACACGCCCATCTTTGAAGCCTTGAAGCTGATGGCGAACCACAACGTTACCGGCATCCCGGTCGTGGAAGACAATATGAACCTGATTGGAATTCTCTCCGAACAGGATGTTCTGAGATTGTTCCACACTATGGACGACGAAAAAGACCGGACGGTAAATGACTTCATGACGCAACCGGTTGTTCACTTCGCAGAGAACGAACGCCTGCTCGATATATGCTACTGCCTGAGAGACAATTCCATCCGCAGAGTCCCGGTCACGTCCAACGGTAAGGTTGTCGGGGTCATCAGCAGATCCGATATTATAAGGTGCATCCTTCAGCAAGCCGAGCAGCGTCCCGCACAGACTGCCCGTGAATCGGCATAATACGGCCCACCGTACTCACCCGGGGTTCATACCTTCTCCGGCACAATCCAGGGCTGCCGGTAGTTGGCCTTGAGATATTTGTTCGCCTCGGCGTCATTGACAAAGGTCTCGGTTTCGCCGTCAAACTTCAACTTACGGTTTCCAACTCGATAGGAGATGTTGGCCAGGTGACATAACACCATCGAAAGGTGCGCCTCCTCGACGTCAGCCCTGGGCCTCTTTCGGCTGCGGATGCAATTAATGAAGTCTTCGAAATGGGCGTCGATTATGCTGCCGAACTTGATCACCGCCGGCTCCGAGACAACCGGCTTGCTCTGGCGAACCCGGCTGTCGCCCTCGAAAACCTGCCAGCCGCCCCCGTGCCTGCCGAGACACATGAATCCTTTGGACCCACATATCTCGATCTTCGTCGCCGAGAAGGGCCAGTCCGGGAACGCGGTAGTGGGTGGCAAGTGCACAATCCGGTGCATGTAGGGTGACCACAGGGAGGCTTCGAGAAGCATCGTCAATTTGCCGAACTCGAGCGTCGCAAACTGGGTGTCCGGTTGCTCCCTGCCGTCATCGAAATGGTATACTCCACCACTGTTGCATGCGGTATCGGGGTACTTCTTGCCCAGTACGTAGCGCGCCAGGTCAATCTGATGAGTCATGTCAGCCATGATATAGCCTACATAGAAGTCCCACAATCGCCAGAACCACCGGCCCGGACGATACGGCAGCTTGGGTGACGGGCCGCACCACAAATCATAATCCAGACCCTCCGGAACCGGCTGCACATCAGCCACGTGAATGGCCGGCGATTGCTGCATGAGGAATACGCGAGCCAGATACACGTCACCCAGCTTTCCGCTTTGGATATACTCGGCTGCCTTTTCGGCGTAAGGGGCACTGCGGCTTTGAGTCCCAACCTGGACAACTCTGCCATACTTGCGCGCCGCCTCGACCATCTTCCTGCCGTCCCAGATGCTCAGCGAGAGCGGCTTTTCCACGTAAACATCCTTGCCCGCCTGACAGGCCATTATCGTTGCCAGCGCGTGCCAGCGATCGGATGTCGCGATGACGATCGCATCGACCTCGGAGTCCTCCAGCATCTTTCGAAAATCCTGCACGAACTTCGGCCTGTAATCGTGAGCGTCCATAACTATCTCAGCGGCTGGCCCGTAGGCTCTCGTATCGGCGTCACAGATGTACTTGATCCTGACGTCGGATCTCTTGACAAGACTGGTCAGCAGAGCGCGGCCCCGGCCGCCGACGCCCATTATTCCCAGAATCACCTTGTTACCGGCAGCCAGACTCCTGCCCTGAGACAAGGCAGTGAAGGTCGTCGCCGCACCTATGGAGTTCTTGAGAAATCTTCTTCGATCTATCGATTCCATTTTTCGTCTCCTTATCAGGCAAAATGATTTCCGCACGCGTTAACGCGCCACCGCAGGGGTAATAGCAAGGGAAATAACTGCATGAGTCACCGGCGCGCTCAGGTTAATGCCCAGTCGAGTCGGCAGTCGGCCGCCGCTGAGATCCTCTTCAATAGTCTCAGACTTAATCTCGAAACCCGCGCCGCTAACTGATATATCAACGTGCAAGGCCTCCTGCTGATCATAGATCATCAGCGATGAGTCACTGAGTTTTCGCCACTTGTCAAACGTCACCAAAGCCGCACCGAAGGCAGAGCCCTGCGAGAAAGCGACTTCGTCGGTCACAGTCAGCGAACCGGCGCCCGAGCGACGATAGACAAACGTCCGTTCGAGCTTGCTGAGCTGCGGCACGTCATAGGCAGACGAGATGTCCAGGATCAGAGTATCGGTGCTATCTGTGAAGTCACTGCGAACCACGCCGGCCGCAGCCTGCCTGCCGGTGCGCTGTAACTTTCCGGCGACAAGCGGCACGGGATGGCCAAAGGAATTTAGAACGTTGCTGTCATATCGGCGGCTGCTGAATGTGCGGGCTGTATACACCTCCCCGCCAGGATCGAGAAGCAGCGGTTCATCGCCCAGCACGACAACGAAAGAACCAACATCATTGTGATTATGATGCTCGTTATTGTGCCCGCCCTTGAGGGCGACCGCCAAGCGGCAAGACGAGTCCGGAGCCGGCCTGCAGATAAGAACGCCGGCAGCGTCAACCCACGCCCGCATGCCGGCACCTGTCCAATCGTCGCGAGCCGGGCTTGCCTTGGAGGCGGAATTTCCAAAGGAATACATCATGCTCTGATAGAGTGAGCCGCCGGCCGAGACAGGATCGATCTGTTCGGCGCTTCGCAGGCCCAGACCCAGGTGCCGGCTTATATAATACATCAGCAGCGAGCTGGGTCTGGCGCGAATTGAGCAGTCGGCAAAGGCGGGGTAGATGCCGTTGGCGATTTCGATCCTCGCCCCGAAGTTCGCGGCCTCTCTTGCCTTGTCATTGGCCAGCAGATCTACCCGCCCGGCGGTCGCCTGGTAGATCATTTCACTGAGCATGACATAGTAGCCGAAACCATAATTCCAGTAGCCGAGCCCTTCGGAGCAGTAGCCGTCTTCTGTAAATCCGTCCAGGAAGTTTTTCGAGTAGTGCTCTGCGGCCGCAACATAAAACGCACGAGAATCTTTCGCGTCTAACACGGCCAGCGCCGAGCCCGTGACGCCGGCGAGGCAGACGGCATTCCAGTTGTTGGTCGTGGTCATCCACCAGTTCTTCGCACGCCTGCCCGAGACCATATCCAGATAGGGCTGGAAGATACGTTTATCGAGATTGTCCCGAATAAGACGGCGAATCTCAGCACTTAGTATCTCGCCCAGCAGATAATCGGCAGTAGCCAGCGACCATGCAAGGCTAGCCGAGCCGAGGTCAATATCGACGGTCTTACCGTGGAAGTTCGTCAGTTGACTGTCGTGGGCCGGCATAACCCAGGTTCGCTCCGAGCAGAGCACTCGGACGATCTCTTCGAACGCCGGCACGAACCGTCCCTTGTTTTCGAGGCACTCGGCCAGAGTGAGCGTGGCAACTCTTCCACGGCGCAGGCCGGCGACCCTCTGCCAGCGAGTTCGATTGCCGGTGCGGGAGAAATCGAGATACAGATCATCCGGTTGATCGGCAATGGGTTTCTCAAGCAGTTCGGCCGCATCCTGGATTCTCCTGCTGAACGAATCATTCTTGAGAAGCTTGTTCCAGGCTCGGCGATCACTGATGGTCAGGCCAAAACCGGCCGGCTTCTCTGAGAGTAAGGCTGCGACTTGTTCGATGCGGCTTTCGTCGACCTCTGCCCCCGTCAGTACCGGGCTTCGGAAGGACATCACACAAAGGCCGAGAAACAAAAGAGTAGAACCAGCCGGTAGTGGCAACCGTCCTGTAGTATGCGTGATCACAGCAATTCCTTTCAATCTCCTGCAGATCAGAGTGGACCGAGCACCACAGGATATTACCAGCGCCCCAATTGCAATGCAAGCCACGAAGAACGATGAGCAAGACAATAATCAGTAGTATTGTCATCCCTGCGAAAGCAGGGACAATAATCAATATCGAAGATCCCGGGCAGTCGGGAGTCGATTGCCAGTGCCGTATCCGGCCGACTCGAAAAAACAGCGTACAGAGCCGGCTCTGAAGCTTGCATTTCCAAGAAAAATCCGATAGACTGTTCGGAGGTGGCGGCCGGCAATGTAGCCGGGCGGGTATCAATGGGCAACGCAGGCTTCAGTTCCGACCACCGGGGTTTGCCTTGCACATTTTATGCTGAAAGGAAGGGCAAAAATGAAAAGAAGAGCTTTCACGCTAATTGAGCTACTTGTTGTTATTGCGATCATAGCCATACTAATGTCCATTCTTATGCCCGCACTCAGGGTGGTCAAGGAGCAGGCCCGCAGCATCAGTTGCCGCAGCAATGTAAGGCAACTGACTTTGGCATGGATCATGTATAAGGATGAGAACGACGGCAAACTGGTCAACGCCAATACGCCGGGGCCGGGCAGCACACCCACTTGGGTAATAATGCCGCCGGCCATGGGAAACGCCAGTGTCGAGGAAAAGAAGGAGTATATAAAGCAAGGTCTGCTTTGGCCCTTCGTCAAGAAAGTGGAGGCCTACCACTGCCCCTCTGACATGCGACCGAACCACCCGCATCACATGTACGCCTATCGCACCTCCTCGATTGCCGGCGGCCTCAACGGAGTGAATCCAAGCGGTGGATGGGAGATCATCCCATGCCTGAACTATTCTGACATAAAGAATCCCTCCACCAAGTACGTCTTCCTGGCGGAGCTGGACAGGCGGGGATACAATATGAATTCCTGGGTCATGAATCCCAAGTCGAGACAGTGGGTCGATCCGTTTGCCATTTGGCACGCCAAGAATACCACCACTCTGGGATGGGCCGACGGACACGTGGGAATGCAACGATGGTTTGGCAAAGGCCTGATCGAATGGAACCAGCAGGCCCTGCACAATCCCGCCTCCTTCAACTTCTACAGAACGCCCGCTCCGGACGAAGAGCTTGACGACTTCGAGTTTATGCTGAGAGGTTACGCCTACAGATCGCTTCTGTAAAGCCCTTGCTAGGCAACAAAGAGATTGAGCAAGCAATAGCAGACGTAAGCGCCCCAGACGAGTTGGCCCGGCACGGAAGTTTGCATTTCCCATACATATCTGATAGACTGTTTGGAGGTAGCCTCCGGCAACGTAGCCGGGTTGGTATCAATTGGCGGCGCCGGTTTCGGTCGATAATGCCATCGGCGTTTGCCCGACGCATTTGCTGCCGAAAGGAAGGGACAATATGCAGAGAAGAGCCTTTACGTTAATTGAGCTGCTCGTAGTTATCGCGATCATAGCCATACTGATGTCTATTCTTATGCCTGCACTCAAGGCGGTCAAGGAGCAGGCCCGCAGTATCAGTTGTCGCAGCAACACAAGGCAATTGACTATCGCGTGGATTATGTACAAGGACGAGAACGACGGCGAGCTCGTCAGCGGCCATACGCCGGGCCCCGGCGGCTCGGCCTGGGTCGTCATGCCCTCAGGCGCCCAGACTGCCAGCACAGAGGAAAAGAAGAAGTACATAAAGGAAGGCCTGCTGTGGCCCTATGTGAAGAAGGTGGAGGCCTATCACTGCCCCTCCGACAAACGCCCGAACAACCCCCACCACCAATACGCCTATCGCACCTATTCGATTGCCGGCGGCATGAACGGAGTCAGTCAAAGCGGCGCGTGGGAGATCATGCCGTGCATAAAATATTCGGACATAAAGAATCCCGCCACCAAATACGTCTTTCTGGCAGAATTGGACAAACGAGGATACAATAATGGTTCCTGGGTCATGAATCCCAAGTCGAGACAGTGGGTCGACCCGTTTGCCATCTGGCACAGCAGAAACACCAGCACTCTGGGATGGGCCGACGGACACGTGACAATGCAGCGATGGTTCGGCGAAGGCCTGATCGAATGGAACGAGCAGGCCCTGTACAATCCCGCTGCTTTCAGCTTCTACAGAACGCCCAATCCGGACGAGGAGCTTGACGACTTCGAATATATGCTGAAGGGTTACGCCTACAGATCGCTTCTGTAATGCCGTTGTTTGCCAACAAATCAGGCAAGAAACGGTGTACCTGACTATCAAAATCAGATTGACCAGCAAAGAGGAGTACGCGCCATGCAGTTGATCCAAAGAATCACATTGTGTCTTGTCCTTACCTGTTGTCTGCCCTCGATCCTGATTGGCTACGATCTGCCGACGGCGAGCCCCGAGCAGGTCGGGCTCTCGGCACAGAAGCTTGCGGGCACGCGAGCGGCTCTGCAGAAACTCATAGACAAAGATCGCATCGCAGGCGGCATAGTCGTCGTGGCCCGTCGGGGCAAGATCGCACAGTTCGAGGCCTGCGGCTTGATGGACATCGAAGACGGCATA
>LJTR01000128.1 GCA_001303465.1 Phycisphaerae bacterium SG8_4 | reverse complement strand
GATAACCAGTCTTCGTGCAATCCGCGACAAGCTTGTGTATGAGATGGAAACGTATTTTGCAGGTGACGAAAAGCGGATCGAGCATGCGACGGCCGTCTTGAATTACGCCGAGCAGATACAGGCGGTTGAAGGCGGCGATCCGCTGATCGTCAGGGCCGCTGCAATCCTGCATGATATAGGTATCCACCAGGCCGAGCAAAAGCACGGATCGGCAGCGGGAAAGCACCAGGAAATCGAAGGTGCGCCGATTGCCGCCGAGATAATGAACAAATACGACATTTCGCCCGATGTCGTCGAGCACGTATGCAAGATCATCGCGAACCATCACAGCGCAAAGCAAATCGATACGACTGAGTTTCGCATTATCTGGGACGCGGACTTGCTGGTGAATACACCGGTTGAGTCTCCGGGTGCAACCGATGAGCAGCTGCGGGCGATAATCGAAAAGAGATTCAAGACGCGCGAGGGGCGCAGAATAGCAGAAGATGTGTTCTTGGAATCGAACTGTAAACCGTTATAAAAGTGAAAGGAATATTATGTTTTGTTATCAATGTGAACAAGCGGCGGGCGGCGCAGGCTGCACCAAGGTAGGGGTCTGCGGCAAGGACGAGGACATTCAGAGCTTGCAGGACACCCTCACGTTCGGGTTAAAAGGTATCGCTGCGTACGCGTATCATGCACGAGAGCTCGGGCAAAAAGACGAACAAGTTGATGCTTTCATGCATGAGGCGCTGTTTGCTACGTTGACGAACGTGGACTTTGATCTGAGCCGTTATCTGGAACTGGTGCTCAAGGCCGGCGAGATGAACCTTCGGGTCATGGAAATGCTTAACGATGCCCACACGGCGAAGTTCGGTAATCCCACTCCGGCGACGGTGCCAAGTGGCACGAAAGCCGGTCCGGGGATTCTCGTAACCGGGCACGACCTTCTCAGTCTTCATGAGCTTTTGAAGCAGACCGAAGGCAAGGGCATCAACGTCTACACTCACGGTGAGATGTTGCCCGCTCACGGCTACCCGGAGCTGCGCAAATTCAAACACCTGGTCGGCAATTACGGTACGGCCTGGCAGAATCAGAAGAAGGAGTTCGATGATTTTGCTGGAGCCATCCTCGTAAACACCAACTGCATCATGATTCCCAAGGACTCTTACAAAGACCGGATGTTTACTTGCAGCATCGCCGGCGCCGCCGGTGTCACGCATATCAAAGGTATGGACTACAGTGCCGTTATCGAAAAGGCTCTGGCGCTGCCGCCTCTGGGCGACAGTTCCAACGGAACGCTCAGCACAGGCTTTCATTATACCGCCGTTCTCGGTCTGGCCGACAAGGTCATCGAGGCCGTCAAGGCCGGCAAGATTCGACGCTTCTTCTTTATCGGCGGTTGCGACGGGGCCAAGCCGGGGCGCAACTACTTCTCCGAGTTTGCTGAGAAGGTCCCGGACGATTGTGTGATATTGACTGCCGCCTGCGGCAAATACCGCTTAAATTACCGCGATTACGGCGACATCGACGGAATTCCGCGCCTGCTGGACACCGGCCAGTGCAACGATTGCTACTCGGCGGTCAAGATCGCACTGGCGCTGGCTGATGCCTTCGGCTGCGGTGTCAACGATCTGCCCCTTTCACTGATAGTCTCCTGGTACGAGCAGAAGGCCGTGGCGATCCTGCTGACATTGCTGCATCTGGGCGTAAAGAACATAAGGCTTGGGCCAAGTCTGCCGGCCTTCATCACCCCCAACGTGCTCAACGTGCTTGTGGACAAGTTTGCCGTTAAGCCCATCGGGACCGTCGATGAGGATTTGGCTGAGATACTGAGTTGATTGTTGGCGGCATATAGTTGTCGTCTGACAATAGCGCCTGTCGCGGGCCTCGCCGGTGGGGTGTCGGTCTTGCCCTGTTGAGGTGTACGATGTGCCTGGAAGTTATGGGGCGTGTGGACGGGTATCGGCATCGGTCGAGGCTTGGGCGGATCGGGATTTGTGTGGTGGCGACAACGGCTCTTATCTGTCGGTTTGAAAAGGCTGTTTGTGCAGAATATGCGGTTTCAACGTCGCCATTCGGCCTTGCGGACCATCAACGGCGGCATCTGCTGGGGGCTGACCTTTGTGCCGCCCGGGTGGACGCAGCTCCTGCTGCTCGGATACCATTGGATCGTGAACAGCCTGGGCTTCAAAGGTATTCTCTGTCTTCTCAGTCTTGCCATCATTAACATCAACCTTTTTCGTGAACAGCTCTGCAGTTCCTGCACCCTCCTCCTATCGGTCAATCCGGGGGACAACTTTCGCCAATTGTCCGCAAAAGCGCCCGCCAGGAGTGCCGGGCCGCTATTGCGGAGCTGATTTCCGGAGGTGAGACTACCTGATTTGTCTCCAACCGACGGATTGTCCGTCGAGTCCCTCCAACTCGACGCGGCTGATGAGCCATCCGACACCGGGCCGTTTCTTGAGGTTCAACCTTGCCTTTATCAGCAGAGAGGGCTTGTAGTTCGCGGCGACATAACTGTTCTTGTCAAATGTTATCTGCGCAAAGACCATTACAGTCGCGTTCGCATCCGATACGTTCATCAGCTTGAGGCCCTTGATCCTGGCCTTCACGACTAGGCTCTGAGAAAGCGTCTCGCGACAGTAGAACAGCAGCCGTTCCTTAGTGCTGTGAATCGAATCGCTGTAGTCGTCGGAGATAACCTGGCCGAGGGCAGCGAGGTCTTCTGCCTCAAAGGCTGCGGCGCCCGTCTCTATCGTACCGCTGATCTGCTCGGCGTCCGTCTGTACCAGGGCGTCCAGGGCGAACGCGCCCCCAGCCAGCACGACGGGAAGAAGCCATTGCCAGAAGCGGCGTTTTTCCGGAAGAACACTTCGAAACGTAAGCACGCCGAACAAGACCAGAACGGCCGCGCCAACGAGTGTGTAGGGTTGCTCGAAGAAGTCGAACATCCGGCCAATCCTTGTTCTAGTGTCAGCAGTTAGCTTGCGAAAGCGGCGCCAGGCGGCTACCTTCGCGCCTTGGGCAGTATGGCGTAGCCCTTGTGCATAAACTCGATGTCTTCACGTTCATCGGAAGGTGGTGTGAAATTGAACACACTCTGGTCGCCCCATGCGGCGCGGGTCGCCAGGTCGATTGTGCTTTTATTGACCCAAGTGTGTATTATCGTGCTTCCGTCGGCAAAGCTCATAACCCCCTTGCTCTTACTGTGCCAGATCGCCAGCGGATCGATCCAGTTGTTTCCCGCCGGGTCCATTACCCACGAACCCATATTCCATCCTCTCGGATCGATCTCCTCTACGAAGACAAGTTTGCTCGCTGGGTGCGGTATTTCGGCGTATGTGTAGAGGGCCCTGTTGCTCCATTCTTTCTCTTCGCCGTTCATTCCGCCAGCCACAGAATAGCTGCCGTAGGCCAGTTGATTGGCCCGCTTTCGGCGTTCGTCGGAGGGGCACTCATACACTGCGACCTTCTTGGTGTATTCGAAGAGCTTGCCGCGCCTCAATCCCTCCTTCGCCCTCTCGATGGGGTCGGGATCATTACCCTGAGGGCCCAACATCCAGGCATCGGTCTGACGTTGAGGAAGGCCGCCGACCAGCCTGTCGTCGTTATCGTCTTTGTACAGCAACCAGGCCAGCGTGAGGCTCTTTACATTGCTTATGCACTGTATCCGCCTGGCCTGGTCTCTGGCTATGTTCAGGGCCGGCATGAGCACGGCCATCAAGATTGCAATGATCGCGATGACGACCAGCAGCTCGATTAATGTGAAAGCTCTATTTCTCATTCGTATCCTTCCTTTCGTCCAAGAAACGCATAAGATCCGGCATAAGATCCGGTTCTAACAAATTAGGATGCGCAAAAACCAGCTTCTGTTCGATAAACCCCACTGTTACAAAGCTTTTCATACCCACATCATGCACTATACAACATTTCCGATACGAAGTCAAATGCCCAGCTCGCATTTTACTTCGCTGATCCTTTCAATGGCGAAGTCGAGGTCCTTGAGGCTGTGGGCGGCTGATATTTGTGTGCGGATCCGGGCCGCTCCCTTGGGGACTACCGGATAGGAGAATCCTATGACGTAAACACCTTTTTCCAGAAGTCTCTCGGCCATCTTCTGGGCCAGGACGGCGTCACCGAGCACTATCGGCACGATTGGGTGCTCGCCCTCGATAACGTTTAGCCCAAGGTCGGCTATCTGTTGCCTGAAATAGCGGGTGTTCACGGCGAGTTTGTCGCGTAATTCTGTTGAGGCCAGGAGCATGTCGAGCACAGTCAGCGAAGTGGCGGCGATGGCCGGCGCGAGGGTATTCGAGAACAGGTACGGACGCGAGCGCTGGCGCAGAAATTCGATGATCTCTTTCCTGCCGCTCGTGTAGCCGCCGCTGGCCCCGCCGAGTGCCTTGCCGAATGTGCCTGTGATAATATCAACACGCCCCATCACACCGCAGTGTTCGTGCGTGCCGCGGCCTTGTTCGCCGAGTACGCCGACAGAGTGCGAGTCGTCCACCATGACCAGGGCGTCGTACTCTTCCGCGAGCTCACATATCTGGTCCAGCCTGGCGATGGTTCCATCCATCGAGAACACACCGTCGGTGGCGATCATGCGAAATCTCGCCGATTCTGCTTCGCGCAGCCTATCCTCAAGATCCTGCATGTCACAATTCTTGAAGCGCAGCCGCTGAGCCTTGCAGAGACGTATTCCGTCGATGATGCTGGCGTGGTTGAGCTGGTCGCTGATGATCGCGTCTTCGGCGCTGAGCAGCGTCTCGAACAGCCCTGTGTTGGCGTCGAAGCACGAAGAATAGAGAATCGTATCATCGGTGCCGAGAAATTCTGAGACTTTCTGCTCAAGTTGCTTGTGTATCTGTTGTGTGCCGCAGATGAATCTGACTGAGGAAAGGCCGTATCCCCATTTGGCATAACTTTCCTGTGCGGCCCGGATCACATCGGGATGATCGGAAAGCCCGAGATAGTTGTTGGCGCACAGATTGAGGACTTGTTGTCCGCCCCGGACTGTGATCGTGGCATCCTGCGGGCTGGTTATGATGCGTTCGGCTTTGTAGAGTCCACTGGCGTTGATCTGGTGGAGTTCGCTGGCGATGTGCGATTGCATCTGTCCAAACATTTGGTGGCTCCTCGCTTGGCTGACTTAGCAGCTCTATTATACCCTTCAGGGTAGTAAATTCCCGTGAGCAAGATCATCAACAGTTATTGTAAAGCTACTTACCCGCGCAAAGAACGCGAAATTTCAATCGTGAGCACTATGTTCCTGTTCCCAGTTCAGAATGACTTTTCCAGAATCACCCGATCTCATCACCTCGAATGCTGCGCTGTATTCGGCGTAGCCGAACCGATGAGTAATCAGCGGCGTTATATCGACTCCGCCCTGAATGAGCATCGTGGCCTTGTACCAGGTTTCGAACATCTCTCGGCCATAGATACCCTTGATCGTCAGGCCGTTGAATACAACGTAGTTCCAGTCGACAGCCGTCGGCGGCATTATGCCCAGCATCGCGATCTTGCCGCCGTGGCAGACGTTTGCGAGCATGCTCTGGAACGCCGCGGGATGGCCCGACATCTCGAGGCCGACGTCGAATCCCTCCTTCATATCGAGCTTCTTGACGGCATCTTCGATTCTTTCGTTTCTGACGTCAAGTGTCAGCGTCGGACCCATCTTCTTGGCCAGTTCCAGGCGATACGGGTTGACATCGGTAATCACTACATATCGCGCTCCGGCCTGCCTGGCGACCGCAACGGCCATGCAGCCGATAGGGCCTGCACCGGTTATCAGCACATCCTCTCCCACGAGGTCGTAGGAAAGCGTCGTGTGGACGGCGTTGCCGAACGGGTCGAAGCAGCTTAGAACATCGGCCGGTATCTTCGGGTCGCAATGCCAGATGTTCGAGACAGGTACGGCAAGGTACTCGGCAAATGCGCCGTCGCGTTCCACTCCGATACAATTTGGATCTGTACACAGATGTCTGCGCCCGGCCAGGCAGTTCCTGCAGCGGCCGCAGACGATATGCCCTTCTCCGCTGACAAGCTCGCCGATCTCGACATCGCGCACGTTTGCGCCGATTTGAGCGACAGTGCCGACGAATTCGTGGCCGATGATCAGTGGCGTCGTTATCGTTTTTTGGGCCCACGCGTCCCAATTGAAGATGTGAATATCAGTGCCGCATATAGAGGTCTTCTGAATCTTTATGAGGACATCGTTCTTGCCCACCTCCGGCAGGGGTACGTCCTCCATCCAAATACCTAGCTCTGCCTTGTTCTTGACCAATGCTTTCATTGACTCACCACTGCTTGTTACTGAGCTCCTGTGTTCTTCTGTGGTCTGTCATGTCCGGCGCCAGGGCCGTTACGGTTATGTAGCCCTCGAGCAGCGAGGTTGAGTCGGCGTGGACTCCGTCGGCCGGATGGTGCTCACCGGCCAACTGAAACACCGTCTGACCCTGTTCATCCTTCTGCGGGATGTAGTACTCGTCGAACCCTTTGCTTGATTGCGGCACAACTCGAACACCTTTGGGTTCGCCTCTCGATAGTAGCGGTATGTTGACATTTATCACAGCTCCTCTCTCGACCGGCATGAGCTTCTTGAGTATCCGTGCGCAGTGTATTGCCGCGGCCTCGAAATCCATCCTACTCTCAGAAGCTAAGCTCATGGCGACGGCTGGGACTTGCAAGAACGCCCCTTCCATCGCGGCAGCCACAGTGCCTGAGTAATAGACGTTTATGCCGGCGTTTGCCCCGTTGTTGATACCGGC
This sequence comes from Phycisphaerae bacterium SG8_4, assembly GCA_001303465.1. GTDB lineage: Bacteria > Planctomycetota > Phycisphaerae > Sedimentisphaerales > Anaerobacaceae > SG8-4. The sequence continues at coordinate 4,446 of LJTR01000128.1, read as the reverse complement.
CACGAGCAGATCTATAGGATCTTTGTGGAGTTGCATGACGGCAAGCTTGACGCAGTCGGCCGGCGAGCCCTGAACGCTGTAACCGGTGAACAAGCCGTTGATCTCAACCCTGTTGCACACCAGCGGTTCCAGGAAGGTAATGCTGTGGCTTGCGCCCGAGCGGCTGTCAGACGGGGCGACCACGGTAACCTCCCCGATCTTGAGCAGCTCTTTGTACAGTGCGGCCAGGCCCGGTGCGAAAATTCCGTCATCATTTGTAAGCAATATCTTCATGCGTTGAGTCTCGTGCAGATTGAAATCGCGATCCAACAACAGACGCTGGACATTGTAATTGCCCACTCGGCCTGTGTCAATTGACGAGCCCTTATGCGTAGTCTATAATTGCCGGCTATGGAAAAGTACTCGCCCCAGAAAGAGTGTGTAGTGATGACAAGAGACCAGGTTCGTGCTGTCGATGCCTGGGCGATAAATGAGCTCGGCATTCCGGGTGTGATCTTGATGGAGAATGCCGGGCGGGGCTGTGCCGGGCTGATCGAAGAGAAGCTGAAAGACCTCTCGGCACCGAAGGTTTGCATATTCTGCGGAACGGGAAACAACGGTGGCGACGGCTACGTCATCGCACGACACCTCAGCAACAGCGGCCTCGCAGTAACGGTTGTCGTGTGCGGAGATCGGACCAGGATCAAAGGCGATGCGAAGATAAATCTGGACATCCTGGATCGGATGGGCCTTTCCGTCAATCAGTTGAATCTCGCTGAAGATGAGATTGGGCCCAGAGTCCGCGAATTCACCACCGGCGCGCATTTGATCGTAGACAGCTTATTCGGCACCGGACTGAGCGGGCAGCTCAGGGACGACTACAGGCGATTGATAGAGACTCTCAACTCCTGTGAATGTCCCATTCTCGCGGTGGACATTCCGTCCGGACTGGATTGTGATACGGGCCGGCCTCTCGGGGCGGCGATCGAGGCATCCTGGACGGTGACATTTGTCGCCGTCAAGAAGGGTTTTACATCCACGCAGGCCGCTCGTTACACGGGCGAGGTCTTCGTCGCCTCGATTGGAGTGGCGCCTCCTTAAAAGGCGCCGGCCTGACTTACCTGCGAATTGTAGCCTACGAAATGCAGGAACTTCTCGTACGTGAACACTGGTATCCACAGGCTCTGTGCCTGATCCAGTAGCTGGTTGTAGCGGCTGAGTCTCGCCAGCGATGCCTCATGTCGCGCCATCGCCCTGGGATCTATTTCCTCTTCTTCGATAGAGGGTTTTTGTATAACCGCCGGCTGCTTGCCCAGTACGAGAAAGTCGGTGTCCAGAGAGACCGAATCGGCCATTTCGCCACCCCATTTCGTGACAAGTCTCTTAATCCTGTCGATGCCGTCGGCGTCAAGCTCGCCGTCGCCGTCGAGGTCAAAGTCGCCGGCGACAACAAATGTGTTCTTCCTCTTAGCGTCCCAGATCAGGTTTGCGGCAACGTCACCCGCGAGGATGGGATTATTAATATCCGGCTTGAGAATACGTGCCGCTGAGTAGGTTTTCGAGACGTCGAACACCTGGATCTCGGCCTTTCCCTTGCCATCCTCGGGGATCGAACCGCCTCTGTCGTAGACGGTGAATGTGAGCCCCGGATAGACATGATCGTCGCTGCCGATATTCAGATGGACCACCTGGGCCTTGCCGTCGACAAGTATCACCTCTGCGTCGCTCTGGTGTGCCAACACGCCACGGTCCGGGCCGGGCTCAAGCTTGGCAACCTCGTCCTGGGCCTGCTTGATTCTGTCCTCGGCGGTATTCAATAATGCCTGCGTCTTGAGCAGCATGCCATTGAGTGTCTTCAGGTCCTCTCTTGCCTGATCCCGCTCCTCGGTGAGTGTCTGAACCCGCTCGCCTGTTGTCTGTTTCAGACTCGCTGCAAGATCCACATATCTTTGCTGCTCATCTTCGAAAGCCTGCTGAATCTTGTCTCTCTCGGCCGCCAGTGCATTTTCTTTCTTGGCATTGTCCACCTCTGCCGCCAGAGCCTTGATTGCCTGAACAAGCCCTATCCTGTTGGGGTCTCCGATATCGATGTGATTGGCGGCCACGTTGAGTCCATCGGCTACCTGTGTGTTGGCCGTTTTGACCTTGGCTTCCGCCGAATCCGGCGCCGGGACGCCGCCGACAATCATGGTCAATGCCGTGTCGACGTAGGCAATCATCGAGCCTATGTAGCTAGTGCGGGCCTGCCGTTCTCCGACCGTAGCGCTTAACGAGTTCCTTTCCGTACTCGTGGCCAGCTCATCCATCTCTCGCTGAAGATCGGCCAGACCGGTCCTGTACTCTTCGGCTTTGACGTAGTATATGACCGCAATCGTCGTTGCAGCTATAAAGAGCCCGACAAAGGTTATTAGAGTGTAGAGCATAGCATTGCTCTGCTTTCTCCTGCGTGCTGGCATAGTAAAGACTCCTTAGAAATATGGATAAATCACCCTTAAAAGCTTGTCCTGAACAGTATTATCTCAGGAAAGGATGCCCAAGTCAACAAAAAAAGCCGATTGGAGGACCGTTTTTGCCGACAGAACGATTATCGGCAGTTTTGTCGGCACGAAGTTGACACTCACCGAGAGGCCAAAAGCCTCAAAGTTGCTCTATGACCGCCGGTAATTGGCCGATTTGGTGTATTTTGTGTTGGGCAGCAGCGTCGGGTTCATGTGAGATCGACACATGTATCCGAGCCGGGCGGATCAGCTCAATGGTTGAAAGCCCCAGCCTGTTCGGTGCAATGAAATCCTTCTTCTCATTGTCCGCCACGTAAACGGTCTGTTTTGCACTGGCGTTCAGGTCCCGCATTATCTTCTCAAATCCCGCCGGCGATGGTTTCCAGAACTGCCTGCCTAGCTCTTCAGTGTAGACAATGCTCTGGAAATAATTCTCGATTCCCAGTCGCTGAACCTTCAGGCGCTGCGCCGGCAGAAAACCGTCAGTCAGCAGCCCGAGCGTATATTTTGTGCTCAGCTCGACAAGGATGCGGCGGCTGTCCTCAGGCAGCGTTATCTTCGGGACGTGGCTGCGATAGACCTTCACCAGCTCCAAAACACGCTTGTCGTCGGAGTCGATGGCAAGCTCGTCGAGAGCCGCATTGAAGGTCCTGGTGTGATTTCCGGCTGTGAACTGCCCCCAGAGAGCGGCAAAAATGCTCTCGCAATCAGGCGCATCGCGCGCATTGGCTAAAAACTTGGATACGGCTGCAAAACCGCTCCGGCAATACTCAATCTCGTCGTACAGCGTGTCATCCAGGTCAAACACAACTACTGTTATCATGATTTCAGCCCTGCTTTTCGGTCGCGCTGATCAGATGGAATTCTTGCGATACACTATGCACTTATTATCATATAATTTTACCCTTAATCGGCTCGAATGTCGATATTCTCAACAAGCACCGTGAACATAGATGGGGCACCAAGTATGAAACTCTTGCAGATAATGCGTCCACAGCATTGGATCAAGAACGTATTTGTGTTCGCAGCTCTGATTTTTGGACAAAAACTCACCGATTTGCCTGCTGTCGGCAGGGCGATCGGCGGCTTTCTATGCTTCTGCCTCGCCGCTTCGGCGGTGTATATCTTCAACGACATTGTGGACCGCAAGGCCGACAGTCTTCATCCGGAAAAATGCAGCAGGCCCATCGCAGCCGGTTCTCTGAGCGTTCGTCTGGCAACGGTTATGTCCATTTCATGTGCCGCTCTGGCGATCATCGGCAGCTTTCTGTTGGCGCGGTATTTCGCGATTATCGTCATCCTGTACATATTGCTGATGGTTCTGTATTCGCTGCTACTCAAGAGCGTGACGATCCTCGACTGTCTGGCAATATCAATCGGATTCTGTCTGCGGGCAATGGCCGGCGCGGTCGTTGTGAGAGTGTTCATATCGCCTTGGTTGATTATCTGCACGTTCGCTTTGTGTCTGTTCCTGGCCTTCAGCAAACGCCGCAGCGAAATAGCGCAGCTTCGCACCGACAGCGAGTCGTTTCGTCAGACACTGGCAGCCTATACACCCGAGTTGCTGGGCCACATGGTCGATGTCACCAGCGGCCTGGCGATTGTGTGCTTCCTTCTTTATGCTATGGATGGGCGGACCGTGGAGAGGTTCGGGACGATCAATCTGGTATACACGAGCCCGCTGGTTCTATACTGTATCTTTCGTCTCAGCGCGCTGATGCAGAAAGGTAGATTTTCGGGGCCGGTACGGCTTATCCTTGCAGATCTACCGTTTCAGATCGGCCTGGTGCTCTGGGTCTTATCATGTGTCGCAATTATCTACGCCCGAAGGCTTGCTTAGGATTGGAAGACAGATGGCTGAACAAAGATTGCAGAAAGTCCTGGCGGCGCCCGGGATCGACTCTCGCAGAAATTGTGAGCAGCTGATTGTAAGCGGAGTGGTGCGGGTCAATCGCAAGGTTGTGGATGA
>LJTR01000176.1 GCA_001303465.1 Phycisphaerae bacterium SG8_4 | reverse complement strand
ATACTGATGCCGGCGTTGCAGCGTGTGAGAAAGCAGGCGAGGGCTGCTGCGTGCCAGTCGAATCTCAAGCAGTGGGGCGTTGCGGCTGCGCTGTACAGCACAGAGCACGACGGCAAGATGTGGGCAATCCCTTCCGGAGCCGGAGAGTGGATGGAAATGTTGCGGGCATACTACGCGGACATTGACAAGATCCGCGCCTGCCCGGCGGCGACGAGGCCGTGCGAGGATACCGATGCCGTGGAAGCTCGCGGCAGCGTCGATACGATGTGGGGCCATAAAGGCTCGCAAACCGAGTGGGGAGGAAGGCAGAGAGGATACTGGGGCAGCTACGGGCACAGCAGATGGGTCCAGTTTCCCCAGCCCTCACATCCAAGCGGATTCTGGGATACGTTCAACGTCAAGGGAACTCAGGACATTCCGGTCTTTGCCGATAGTGCCTTTACACATGCTCTGCCGCACCACACGGACCCTATTCCTTCAAGTCCCTTGCAGTTTCCCGGCGATATTCCGCGGGATGCATCCAACTGTCAGATCTGGAGGTTCTGTATCGACCGCCACAGCGGCGGGATCAACATGTGCTTTCTGGACAGTTCGGTGCGGAGGATTCCCCTGTATGTCCTGTGGGATCTGAGATGGAGCCGCGAGTGGGTGCCACAACATTATCAGTTGGAGAGCATTCCGTGGCTGCGCTGACGCGGGACAATCCTGGGTCAGGCTAGTGCGGCCAGTATTTTTCGATGAGGTAACCGTAGTCTTTGCCGTGATTGAGCCAGTCGAAATACTCTTGCCTGTTCCCAAATGGCGGGCAATGGTGCGGCATCAGTTTCATTGACGTCGGTGCCAGTGGTGCCGGGCTTTTCGGTATGTGTCTCTGAAGTCGCCTCTTCACTCCGGCGTGTTTCGGATCATCTGCCAGGTTGGTCCATTCTTCCGGATCACTGGTATGGTCGTACAACTCTTCACTGCCGTCGATGTATACGGAGTATCTGAACTGCTCGGTCCGAATGGAAAACTCGCCGAAGTCATACGTTGTTACAGCAGGTCGGTTCCAAGGGGCACTCGGGTCCTTCAACAACGGTGCGAGGCTGTTACCGTCTATGTCACTTCGTGACTCAAGCCCGCACAAGTCCACGAGCGTGGGATAGATATCCTGCAAAGATACAATCCTCTCGCAGGGCGTGCCGTCATTTGAGCCTTCCGGCAGACCGGGCGTTCCCTTCGGTGCCTTGATCATCAGTACGGATCTCAGGACGTTTTCCCACAGTGCGAACTTACGCCAGTGATGCTTCTCTCCCAATTGCCACCCGTGATCCGACCAGACGACAATTATGGTCTTGTCGGAGTACCTGCTGTTCTCCAGAGCATCCAGCAACCGGCCGAACATAGCATCGGCGAATGCGATGGAAGCGAGATATCCCTGAACCGCCTTTCTCCACTGGCCGGCTGCGAGCACATGCTTGTGATAGCCGCCGCCTCGCAGGGCAATGTCCTTGACCCGGTCACTGACGTCGTCGAGATCGTTATCGAGCACTTTGGGCAGCTTCACGGTTTCGAGTGGAAACATGTCATAGTATTTCTGCGGCACATACCAGGGGACATGGGGTCTGTAGATTCCACAGGCGAGGAAAAACGGCTTGTTGTGGTCCTTTCTCAATTGTCGGCAAACCTCTTCGACACTTCTGTAGTCGCCCATGAGCGAATCATCGATATCAAGCGAGGCCCAGTCGAACATCTTGTACATGTTCTCGAACTCGGGCATGTTGATGGTCTTGTAGAGATCCTTCTCAGGGTCGTAATTCGCCACGTGCTTCTGCGGCAGGGATTCATCGGGCATGTTCTTGGTTTGTGAGGGCCAGTAATCGTCCCAGCATGAAGGATCGACCATGTGGTAGTGATAGATCTTTCCGGCGCCGGCGGAGTAGTAGCCGTTCTGTCTGAAACTATTGCCCAGTGAAGTGTAGTCCTTTATTACTTCGCGCCAATCCTGATAATTTGAGTATACTCCGGATGTGTAGGGGGCCTGTCCGGTCATGATGGCGGTTCGCGATGGGCAGCAGGACGGGCTCGGGCAATAGGCGTGCGTGAAGTTGACGGACTGTTGTGCGAAGCGCTGCAAGTTCGGTGTTTTCGCCTGAGGGTGGCCGCCCAGTGGCTCGATCCAGTCATTTAGATCGTCGATCGAAATGAACAGCACATTTGGTTTTCGCGCATTTGCTGAGCCTGTCGCACCGGACGAGGCCGGCAGGGCCAGTGCCGCTGCGGTTGTCCAGGCAAATCTTAGGAATTCTCGTCTGTTCATCTGTTATAGTGCTCACGATTGAAAATTTGCGTTTTTGCGCGGGTAAGCGGCTTCACAATATAGCGTTCCCGACTTAGAATTCCCGTTCTTGCGCGGGTAAGCGGCCTCACAATAACAGGTTATGCTCTTGCTCGCGAGAACTTACTGCCCTGAAGGGTATAACAGTTTATGATCTTACTCGCGGGAATTTGCTACCCCAAAGGGTATCGTACCTCGGCCGTCTGTGAAGATTTTGACAATCTGCTCGGTGGTGACCGCCTTGTCCAGCCTTCCGTTGGCGGATTTTGGCGAGCCGCCGCCTTTGCCGCCGAATGCCTTTTGTAGTTTCTCAAGAAGTTCGCTGGCATCTAGAGATTTCGAACTTATCGCAACGTTGCAGTCGGTGACGACAATTCCGGTTCCGCCGATCTTCTCGGCGATAAGTGCGGCAAGTTTGCCTGCGTACTTTGCTCCGACGGCATCTACCTGAATGCCCACCCTTGAAGGTCCTACCTCGGCCATTTGAGCCGTTTCTACGAAGTTCGGCAGCATTGAGCCCTGCAATCGATCCACTTCTTTTGCAAGGCCCTTTGACTGCTCCAGAGCCCTGCGGAGTATCGCGGGCAGTTCGAGCGATGAGCATTTGGAGATCTTTCTCAACTCCCTCAGTGTTGTGGTCTCGGTCTGGGAGAACTCCAGCGCCTTTAGCCCGGCGGCGACATGGAGTCTTGTCCCGTCCCTCTTGCTTTCAAGATCAATGATTCTGATGATTCCGATCTCGCCTGTCCTGAGGACGTGTGCCCCGCAGCAGGCGGAAGCATCGTACTTACCGATTTTCACAACACGGATCATGTCAGAATCGATCTGTGACAGGTCAAAGCGGGAGCGAACACCAGAAGCGTCGAAGGTGGTCTCAACGGCTATGTTCTCAACAACGGCCGTCATAGCCTGCCGCTCGATCGCCTGTAGGCTCTGCCAGTCGGCCTTTTTATCGAAGTCAATGGTACTTGTTTCCAGGCCGATGTGGACGCCGGTGGTCTTCAGATCGAACTGGCTTTCTGCAATACCCGAGATGATGTGCTGGGCCGTGTGCTGCCTGGCGGTATTCAATCGGTGTTGTTTGTCGACCGTGGCAACGTATTGTCCATCGCCCAGCGGCTCGCTGAGAGTGTGGATTATCCGGCCGTCCACGATTTCCGCATTTGTTACATCAGCCCGGCCTATCGTGCCTGTGTCTGCCGGCTGTCCTCCCTCGTCCGGGTGGAATACGGCGGGATCGGCGGTTACTTTGCAGTCGCCGACAGACTTGACCTCGACCTCGATCTCATAGACATCAGGATTTGTCCAGTAGAGTCTCTTCACGCCACCATTATAGCAATCCGATCGTCCCTGCTCAAGGAATGCTCGCGGCGCGACGGTTACTTGTTGAGAGCCTGGATATCGGGTATAATAGCTGGCGACAAGAATGTTGTGAGGTGGCTGTAATGAGCAAGTCAAGAGGATTCACTTTGATAGAACTTCTGGTGGTGATTGCGATAATAGCACTGTTGATGGCGATATTGATGCCCGCGCTGCAGCGCGTCAAGAGACAGGCCAGTGCCGTCGTCTGCAAATCCAACCTGCATCAATGGGGTGTGATTTGGCACATGTACACGCAGGATAATGAAGGCAATTTTCCCGTCGCTGTAGAGTTGTGGCGGGAGGCGGTGAAAGACTATCACAAAGACAGGGATCAGAAAATCACCCTCTGTCCCCGGGCGACAAAGTTATACTCCGATGGCGCCCGGATGCCATTTGGCGCCTGGGAGAAGACCTGGGGCGGCGGGGATACATCGAACTGGGGCAGACCCTTTGCCAGTAGTTACGGGATCAATCAGTTCCTGTACAACGCAACCGTTTTGAGGGGCGGGCGCGATTATGATGAGATTTGGGGCAGCGTCAATGTGAAGAATCCGAATCGGATTCCCAGCTTTGGCGACTGCGCCATCAACGGTGCGACGCCGCTGGCGGGCGATCAACCGCCGGATTTCGACGGTCATGCCGGCCTGTGGAACGCAAGCACCGGTCACGAGATGCGTCGTTTCTGTATGAATCGGCACCAGGCAAGCATGAACATGATATTCCTGGACTGGTCTGTTCGTAAGGTCGGCCTCAAGGAACTGTGGACATTCAAGTGGCATCGCAAGTACGATACAGCAGGCCCCTGGACCAAGCAGGGCGGCGTGACAGCCGATGCCTGGCCCGAATGGATGAGGAGTTTCAAGGACTATTAACGATATAAAATGGGGGCAACCCATGCGGAGAACCGGCTGGATTGCCCCTTGTTTCGTAATCCGTTACGGTCAAAGCCTTCCGTGAAAGTTCAAAAGAAATACTTCGGAACCCCAACTCTGTAATACCCGGAAGCTTCGAATTCTTCAAGCCGACCTGGCTTTCTCTGACCATGGACCTGTCTGGAGTGCGTCACTCGGAGAACTGCGGGAACCGCCAGTCGTAGAAAGACCAGCACGTGGTGGTACAAAGTAGAGCATCTCGATGCTTTCACAGCTTCTTCATTCCTTCCTTGCGAATCAAAGCTCGCAATTCGATCCATCAACTCCCAATTTAGAGCAGGAAACAAAAATGGTGAAAACTCATGGCTACTCCAGGTTTCGCCATGTCACCGTGTCTTGCACTTACGGTTATTTACTCACCACCCAAAGCCGTCCATTCAACCTCTTTTATCTAGTTCACTGAAAAGCGTCAAGTAAAAAAAGCGTCAGTGTACGGAGAATTGCAGGCTAGTTAGCTTGCAGAAACACGTAAGCATTGTGTTGATGAGTTGTTACAAACTGAGCGACGCCGAAAAAAAATTTACATCTTTTGCTGAATGAATTTACGACCTCATCGCCATGATGTTTGTCGGAAGAATACAGGTTAACGGAACTGATGACCTTTGAATCTTTTCTCCTTATCCAACACATCACCAATGAGGTTTTCTGTGTGGGATTGTTCGGCATAAGTCTTCATTTTCTCGAGGATATCGGGGTACTTGTCAGCGATGTTGTTATGTTCGCTGATGTCAGTATCAAGATCATACAACTCGAACGATTTGTTCTTACCTGGTTTGACAGCTTTGTACTTGCCCATTCTTACAGCCGTCTGCCCGCGGTGTTCCCAGTACAGGAACTTGTGCATCTTCTGTTCATGGCCCGCAGCTTGCTCACCAAATAACGTCGGAAGAATTGAGATCCCGTCGATATTATCGGGCAAGTCGACGCCCGCCAACTCCGCCAAGGTAGGCATAACATCAGGGAAGTACCACAGGTGGTCGCTGACGACTCCCGCCTTGATCCTGCCGGGCCAGCGCACGATCATCGGTATACGCAGGCCGCCTTCGTACAGAGTTCCTTTTTGGCCGCGAAAATGCCTGTTGGGGTCGAAGAAATTGCCGAAACCCCCTCTGCCGCCGTTATCGCCGCAGACGAATACGATCGTGTTGTCCTCGAGCCCCAGCTCTTTGAGCAACGTCAGGATCTCTCCTATTTGGCGGTCAACCATCTTCACCATGGCGGCGTAGACCTTCGCGTCCTCGGGCCGGCTGTCGCCGGCATCCCACGGTTTGTCCTTGAATTCCAGCCATGCCGGTTCATCTTCCGGGATCCCCCATCGGCCGTGAGGAGGAGTCCATGCGCAGTAGCAGAAGAACGGTTGGTCCTTGTGCTCACAAATGAATTTGACCGATTCATTGAAGATCAGATAATGCGAGAAGTGTTTTCCCTTGTAGAAATCACCCGTGTTGCCCTCTAGCGGCACTTTCTCACCGTTTCGGACGAGGTAGTTGGGAAAGAATGAATGCGCGTGGGTTTGATTGTAGTAGCCGTAGAACAGGTCGAACCCGTGCAGCTCGGGAGCGCCCGTCGTGCCGCGGTCGCCGCAACCCCACTTGCCGAATCCGCCGGTGGCGTAGCCGCCCCTTTTGAGCACTTCTGCGACGGTAACGTCCTCGGCCCGCATGGGCCAGACCTGGCTGTTCATCCGTACCGTGCAGTGCCCCGTGTGCTGGCCTGTCATCAGCGTACAACGGGTCGGCGCACATACCGGGCCCCCTGCGAGAGCCTGGGTGAAACGCATGCCCTCGGCGGCCATTCGGTCGATATTGGGGGTCTTCAGATACTTGTTTCCCATGCAGGACGGTTCGAAGTACCCAAGCTCATCCAGCATGATGTAGACAATGTTGGGTTTGCCGGCCCTCGCGCCCCGACGCCGTTCGTAGGACCAGGCCGGAGCCGCAAGTCCCGCCGCGCCCAAGCTCATAGTTTTGAGGAAATCTCGACGCTTCATACTGACATTCTCCATCCGTTTCAATAGCAGTCTCGTCATGCGAATTCTCACAAGTCGTTATTCCCCCGGCATCTTCCAGTGCTCCGAAGGCGTCCGTAAAGACTTCATGTACTCTTCGATCTTCGCGACTATGTCAGGATGCCGGTCCGCCACGTTGCTGGCTTCGCCGATATCGTTTTTCAAATCGTAGAGCTCTATCGGTCCATCGGGCTTTTTGGCTACATTTAGTCGAACACCCTTCCAATTACCCATCCGCACTGCCTGTTTCTTACCCTGCTCGTGGAACTCCCAGTAAAGAGCGTCGTGCTTTTTCTGTTGTAGTCGCCGGCCCAGAAGAGTGGGAACCATGGAGATGCCATCAATGCCTTCCGGAGAGTCGGCGCCGGCCAACTCGCAACAGGTCGGCAGCAAATCCCAGAACGCCGAGATATGGTTGCTTTTTGCGCCGGCCTTGATCTTTCCGGGCCAGCGGGCAATCAGGGGCACCCGAATGCCACCCTCGTACAAGGCTCGCTTGTATCCCTTCAGTGGTCCTGAAGCGTTGAAGAAGGCCGGATCTCCACCACCTTCCTTGTGCGGGCCATTGTCGCTCGAGAACATGACGAGCGTCTTCTCGTCCAGACCGAGCGTCTTGAGCAGCGACATCAATCTGCCTATGTCGGCGTCCATCCGAGTTATCATCGCGGCGTGCCCTTTTTGCGGATCGGGCCAGTCCTTGTCCGCGTACTGCCCGAAAGACGGCACTTCCATGCCCTTGTTGCCCGCTTCGTTGTTGGCGTGCGGAATTGTAAACGGCAAATATAGGAAGAAAGGCTTGTCTCTATTCTTCTCGACGAAATCTATCGCCTCGGCCGCCATCAGATCGTGCGAATACTCCACGCGCTTGGTCGCAACGCCGCCCGGTGTCCGATCCCGTCCGCCAATAATGTGATTCACCTCGTTCTTCAACGGGTACTTTTCTTCATTTCGCCAGAGGTACTCTGGATAATAGTTGTGCGCATGTCTCTGGTTGAGATATCCGAACCAGTAGTCAAAGCCCTGTTTATTGGGAATGCCAGTTGTCCCGGGTTCGCCCAGCCCCCATTTTCCGATTATTCCGGTCGTGTAGCCGACTTGTTTGAGCAATTCGGCAACCGTAACATCCGAGGGCCGAAGCGGCACGTTTCCGTTGGCCCGGACGATCGCATGACCGGTGTGCAGACCCGTCATCAGACAGCAGCGAGACGGCGCGCACACCGTGCTCCCCGCGTAATGATCTGTGAATCGCATACCTTCTTCGGCTAACTTGTCTATGTTTGGCGTATTGATAGTCTTCTGCCCGTAACAGCCCAGGTCGCCGTAGCCCAGATCGTCGGCTAAGATGAAAATGATATTGGGTCGATCGGCCGAGCCTGTGCTTGCACGGCTAAGCCGCAGCGGAGAGACTCCCACCGAAGCCGCGGCAAGCCCCATAATTTTGATGAATTCTCTTCTGGTGTGTTTACCCATGACAACTCCTCTCAATAATGAATAAGACGCCTGAGTATAAGGATCAGGTGCCGATTATGTCAACGGTCAAAAGAAGAGATAGGCACTGCCCACCACTTTCGGGCTGCCGTGTTGACCATACCTCAAATTGCCCCAAGACCTGATTGCACTGCTAATCGAATACTCAGGTGACCTGGTTACTGCTGAGGCGTAGGGATGGTAATGTCGATTTCGTTTACGGGTCCCAGCGACGAGAGTGGCTCGCCGAAATCCTGGGGGCGGCCTACGGCGAGGATTTGCACTTTGTCGGGCCGAAGGTGCTTCTTCGCCACGCGCAGCACGTCTGCCTTGGATACCTTCTCGACGTTTTCCTTGATCTGCAGCAGAAAATCGGGCGGGTAGCCATAGTACTCGTAGGTCATCAGGCGATTGACTACCTCGCCCCTGGTGTCGAAGTTGAAGACGAAAGAATTGAGGAAGCTGTCCTTGGCGAGGGCAAGCTCTTCGTCAGTGACTTCGCTTTCCCTCATCTTCTCGACCTCTCTGAGCATTGCCCGAATCGCGTAGACGGTCGATTCCGACTTTGTCTGGCAGCCGACGTAAAATTCTCCGGGATAATCGTAGTTGGCCGAGTAAGATCCGAAGACCGAATAAGCCAGCCCTTCGCGCGAGCGCACGTTCCTGAAGAGTCGGCTCGTGAATCCGCCGCCCAGAATCCTGTTCATCACGATAAGAGCGAAATAATCAGGGTA
>LJTR01000175.1 GCA_001303465.1 Phycisphaerae bacterium SG8_4 | reverse complement strand
CTTGTAATACCTTTCATAGTGTTTTTCCTATTCGACCTTCATATAAGAGTTCCAAAACACGCTATGGCCTTTATAATAACACAATATGCGTTTTGATTTCAACGCCTTAAAGCACAAACTCTGCCGAAACCTCTACCGGCCGTCTCAAGTAATCACTATGATTTTAAGATAAGGCAAATATCTAAAGCCCGAGATGCCGAACATCCTTATCGAGCCGTTATCAACCGACTACTTCGAGGAGCAGAAACTGTCTTTGAGAGAATTTTCAGATATGAAGCGGTTATAGTTCACCACCGGAAGAAGCGATAAGGATCATCCCATTCCTGCGGCTTGTCAACGTATAGACCGCTGATCCATCTGCCCTGCGAGGGCGGATCACACGGTGCCATGCGAACATCGGAAAGCCAAAGCGTACCGGCATTGTCGTACCAAATCTGGAATCGCGTATTAGATGTTACGGCGGCATTTGCTCGAACCAGAAAGACAAATTCCTTCCACGTTTCGCTCGGAACGAAACGCTGATAGTCAAACAGAGACTGCCAGGTGGCTGTGTTTTGGAGCGCCAGTGTGACGCGAGTGTTTTTGAGCCCTTCCGCCCTGGCCTTGAGCGAGATGCGGTACCATTGATCCTCTCGCACGGGGACATCGTGCTGGGCCAGCATTACACTGGCCTTGCCGCTTGTACCGAACTTCGGGCACTTGATGCGAAGACAATGCTGGGCTCCTTCAGGTCCTCCAGCTTCGAGCACGCATTTTGCCTGCTTCAGATTGGTGCTAAACTGCCAATGGTCAGGCATACCGTCGTCGTCTGTGTCGATGTGGAAATCGCCGTTCTTGACTACGGACCCTTTGGGTATTCCACTTGTTGGCGTCGAGAAGCGGAACAATAAAGGCGTCTGGCCACAGACACCCATGTTGGCCAAGATACGCGTCACAAGAAAAGAAGACCTTCGGAACGTCTTTCTCAGATTCTGCTGCTCCGTTTGCCATCTGAAAAACCACGGTTCCGTGCCGGCCTCAAAGCCCGGATTGGCGAAGAGATTCTTGAAACCGGAAACCACCGGATCCAGAGCACCGGCGTGTCGGCGGACATACCTGCCCTCGTAGAGCTGGAACCGATCGACACACAACCGAGCCTCCGGTTGGCCACAATGGATGTAGGCTGACCAACCCTCCGGATAAGGCTTTTCGACCTTGAAGGTGACGTGCAAAACTGTCCACTCGCCGTGAGGCAACTCAATATCCTCACCGCGCACAGCGCGGTCCCATGGCCTTCCCGCGCGTTCCACTTCAAGGCGAGCCGTGACCGGATTGCCGATGGCCTTGACCGACACCGCACACGTGTAAATCTTGCCGACCTGACCTGCCGGGACCTTCTGCCCGAACTGAATCCACGGCACTGTGCCCATGGTCAACAGGGCACTCTGCTTACCTTCCACATAATCTTCGCTGTTAACAGCAAATCCAGGCACATCTCCGGGCGACTTGATGAAACTGTAGGGCGCAAGCTGACAAAAGACTACTTTGGCCTCTTTCGCCTGGGCCAGCACCCCATCTGCGACGATACTGGCCCCGCCTGTAACAAGCGGCAATTTGCGTGGGGCACGATTGTGGACATCTGCCGGGCCCACTCCGGCAAACAGGGAAGTGACACCGGGCGGCTTGAAGTACGCGGCAATATGTTCCTGGTTCTTTGTGCGGATCGAATCCGGCAGGAACATATTCGCCTCTTCTGCATCAAGCTGGAGGGCCAACATGTGTCCTCCTGTCTGGAGCCATCGGGTAATGGCCGGCGTATGCTCAACCAATACTTTCCCTCCGCCGCGCCCCACAATGATGATTTGGTTCGGTGACAGATCCCCACCCTTGTAGGAGCCTGGTGAGATACCTATGTGTTCGAGGTAACGCTTCCCGGCAGCATCGCCGATGTAGAGAGCCTTCCGGCTGGGCCGAACGGGATATGACGTGATGGATACGTAGGAAACGATGTTCCGGACAAGTCGAGTTGCCGCTGGGTCTTTTTCGGTCCGTCCGGTCACGTCCATCTGACAGAACAAAATCATCCCCTTACCTTCGCGATACTCAATTAGAGGGCTGTATTGCAGGCTGAAGCCGCCGTCAATGATCGGTAAGAAGTCACCGATAGCCGGCTTCTCGATAAGTACGGACGCCACGTTTCCACAGTTGCCGCATCGCCAGAGCCGCGGGACCTCCAAACCGCACCACCTGACCGCGGGCGCGCCGTTGTACTTATCGCTTGGTTCGTAGTTCAGGCTTCGTGGAAGAATAGTCGACTCACCCCGCCAGTCACGCAGGTGCTCATCGTCGAGTCCTGCCAGACACGGATGGTCGGGCAAGCGCCTGAAGACATTTCGCAGGCCGTACTCGGCGACGCGGAATCCCAATCGTTTTTCCAACACCACAGATGTCTGCTCGAAGACGATCACTTTGAGGCCATCGCGAACACAGGTGATATCCGGTGCCGGTCCGTCCGGTGTCAAAGCCGCTTTCCCAACAATCAGGATGTCGAATCCGGACAGATTCGCATCGGCCTGAACGGAACGGAAGCGAACACCTATCGCAGTCAGGAGTTGGCGAGTCTCTCCCTTCGGATCGAACAAAGCAATCTTTGTCGCCGGATTGACGATTCTTTTGGTGCTGCGGGGACTTTCGGAGGCCCGTGGCGAAAGGACATGGATGGCAAATCGGTCTTCCTGCATTTCACCCGTGCTGAACTTGATTGTTGTATTCAGTGTGTATGTACCTTTCTTGAGGTCAGTTGGCAGGTCAAAGTGCAGAGGGATGCGTTCCTGCCTGCCGGTCGCCATGGTTACTTTTTTGCTTTTCACGACGGGCTGGGGCAGACCGAAAGACCACACACACTCCGCTGTCACCGGCTTGCGGGGATTGTTGATCACGATGATTTGTTTCTCTACCGTTTCGCCGTGCAGGAAGTTGTGGTCCTTGCTGGTGAAGCGGGCCGGCTTGCCCGCAAGGTACGCCAGCAGTGGATGGTTATTCCGTTGCATGGCTTCGGCGGCCGGTGTGGCAATCCAGTCGGCCTCCTCATAAACCAAGTCCATGCGTTCGTAGCGCTCTTCGAGGTGGTCAGGGCTGAAACCCGGCCGCTGCAGTTCCTCCCAGTCGGTTCTCAACTCGACCCGGCGGTTGCGGTCAATGCCGGGGCGCAGCTTCCAGAACACGGCGTGTTCCCACGGCGAAATGGCTGAGACGCCCCAAGTCCGGAATGCACGCCAGTTGTCGGTCAAGTATTTGGCCAGGATGGGATACCGCTCGTCAAAATCGCGTGATCCCAATCTATGCGGGTAATCCCACCTGTGCCATAAATTGCCTGTGCGAAATTGCGCTGCCTCCCATCGCAAGTTCGTTTTCTCTTCCTCGCTAATCCGAAATGCCTGATCGCCAAGAAACTGGGTGTTCCATTCCGCCAGGCAGAAATCCCACGGCACGACGGCACTGCCGAAGCTGCGGCTTCCTTTGTACCATCCGCGATACATGGCCCAATCCCACATGAACGGCGCACCATACTCGCACGTGAAGAATGGCTTGACTCCCTCCGTGGCCCAGTGCTCGAACCAGTCGGACATCTCCTGAATGGGGACCCAGTTCGGGTAGAAGTTGCTGGTATGCATCGAGCCCAGGTTTCCCGACGAATGGTGATAGACGATGCGGCTTGGATCAAAGCGCCGGACAATGGCCTCGGCTCGAAGTGCTCTTCGGGCGTTCCTGAGCGACCATTCGGTGCGGGCATCGTATATGCCATCGATTAAGTCCGGATTCATGTCTTCGTTGTATCCGGTAGCATTATGGCTCATCGAGTACATCACGACCGATGGATGACTCTTCGCCACTTGCACATAGAATTCCGCATGACGCGCGTAACCATTTGACCGGTCGGCATCCTTGGCGTCCCAGTCGTAATGGGAGAAGTGCGGCTGAGACAGGGAGACCAGCATTCCCACGTCGTCAGCGGCCCGCAGGATCTCTGCGAAGCCCAGATGCGAACCCGGCTCGCAACCGTAGTTATGCGTGTAGACAGCATTGATGCCGAAGCTCTGCAAACGTTTCAGGCTCTCCCTTGCCCCGTCGTACGTGGCCCAGGCCGCACCGACCTGGGCGTTGTCGAACGGCACGGCACACAGGAAGATGCGGGTGCCATTCAGATAGAAGTCCCGGCCATCGATGCGGAACTCGCGAAAGCCGAACCGCACAGGCAGTGTTGTGTCCAGCACCTTGCCGTTAGCGTCGAGCAGTGACACGGTTACATCGTATTGGTTTTCCGGCTTGTGGATATCCCATAGCTTAGCCGGCTGCCATCTTTTGACGAACGTCATCCTACCATCCTTTACGTCGCTTGCCCGGAACGGCTTACTCGTGAACTCTCGCACGCTCCGGCCATCTTTGCTGATCCGGGCGCGTAATGCGTACTGTGCATCTGTCGAAAGATTGAGCAGCGTGCTGTCGAAGCTTATCTCCCAATTGCGCACCGACGTATCCACCCTCACATCACCCAGACGAGCACAAGAAGGAGTGGCGACCAAGTAAACATCGCCGCACAGGCCGCGTCTCGCCACCGATCCCTTTACTTCACGGGCCGAGTTGCTGTCGTTATAGGAAAGCATAACGCCTCGCAGCGGCATTGCTACAACCAGCATACTAAGAACATGCTTTTTTCCAGGACGGCACACTGAGGTGATGTTCACTTCGCCTGCGGGGAACCGCAATTCGCCAACCTTATTTCCATCCAAATACACCACGGCATAGGAGTTCAAGTACTCGGCGTAGACTGCGATACGGCGTCCGAACCATGTGGTGGGGATGGTAATCTCGCGTTGATACCAGGCTGCCGTAACACCAGCCAGATTTCGGTCTCTCCAATTCCGGTGGGGGTGTACGGTTTGGCAGTCCTTCTGCATATAATTGGTGATACCCGGCCAGCACCCGGGCACTTTGAAATAACCCCAGTGCTCTGCCGGCACTCGATCGTTCTTCGGATCAGCCGGCTGCCATCGCCACAGACCATTGATGCAGATGCGTTCGCGAGTAGATGTTGTCTCGTGGTAAGCTTTGCCAATATCCCAGACCGCTTTGGCGCCTTTCGGCAGGGGAGTGTCGTCCTGCGCAAGGCACACTGTCTTGGACCTGTCGGCCGCCAGTAAGATCGCAGCTACAATCCAGACTTTCCAGTGCGTGCTCATTATATTCTCCTGTGAATACGTATTGCAATTTATTTTTTCCTTAGATCCTTCCGGCTTCCACATCGACAGCAGATAGGTACGATCCCGAAAAGTGGTCGTATTAGTTTCGAGCCATTTTGTACCAACCGAAATCTAAACCGATTCGCTCATTAGTAGTGAAACTACCTTTTCCCTCTATTCGTCCATCGCCCTTTGCCCCAATTGCGACTTAGACTCCATAGGATGAGCGGTCCATTTAATCCTTTCACGTTTTGCGTAGTACCCTTCCAGGTCTTGCTCCGGTATGCTTGCCATTCTCAACAACCAATGTACCATTTACAAGAACATGTTTTATGCCGTGAGGATACTGATGCGGGTCCTCGAAAGTGGCTGTATCCCTCACCAAGACCCCATCAAATATCACCAAGTCGGCTTTCATGCCACGAGCAATGCGTCCTCGATCTGTGAGCCTGAGCTTCTCTGCCGGCATACCGGTCATCTTCTTCACCGCAGTTGACAGATCGAAAAGCTTACGCTCGCGGACATAATGTCCAAGGACGCGAGGGCAAGTGCCATAGGAGCGGGGATGCGGACGAGATTCGGCCGCCTTGCCTTTGGGAGCCATGCTGGATCCGTCCGAGCCAATCATTACCAGCGGATGCGAAAGCACCATTTCAACGTTTTCGGGTTTCATACCATGACCAACGAAGTCAACTACAGTTTCTTCCTCTTCGAGCAATCGTAGAATGGCATCAACAGGTTTAACCTTCCACATTTCTCCAATCTCTACCAGGTTCTTACCAATAGCCATGCGATTTCTCTCACTTTTAGTACTGTTGATTACAATCAAATCAAAGTCACCCGGGCTTTCTCCTACCCTTTCAGTAACTTCCCTGCGTATCCGCCTCCGCGCATCACTATTTCGAAGGCGTCTCAGGATGGCCTTTGGGCCGCCTTCTTTGACCCACGCTTTCAAAAGAATAGTTAAGCTCGTTGAGTAGGCTGTGTAGGGATAGGCGTCAGCAGATACATTAATCCCACGGCTTCGGGCTTTATCGAGGATGTCAAGAGCTGCGGATTGCTTGTTCCAATTTGATTTCCCCGCAGCCTTAAAGTGAGAAATCTCTACACTTACTCCCGTCTCTCGTCCAACGCCTATGGCTTCTTTGATAGCTTCGAGCAGTCCTGAGGCTTCATTGCGTATGTGTGATGCGTAAAGACCACCCTGCCTCGCTACAATCTGCACCATGGAGACAATTTCCTCGGCCGGAGTGTATATTCCGGGGGCGTACTCAAGGCCCGTGGAAAGACCAAAGGCCCCACAATCCATGCCTTCTTCAACTGCCCGAAGTACGTTCTTGAGTTCGTTAGCAGTCAGTTTTCGATCCACAAGACCGATAGCACTCTTACGCAGTCTGCCCTGGCCTAACAGGAGCGCATGGTTCACTGATATGCGTGTGCGTTCCAATCTTGAAAAATATGAGGCAACATCCGTCCAGTCCGGCCTGATTCCCAATTCCAAAAATTCCTGAAGCTCATCTTCGATATCCGCTCGTTTAAGTGGCGCAACAGAATAACCGCAATTTCCGGTGAGCTCAGTTGTAATCCCCTGTAAGACCCGGCTGTCGGCAGTCGGACAGGCGAGAATCCGCCCGTCGGAATGTGTGTGAATATCGATGAAACCAGGGCAAAGGTGGAGTCCGGACGCATGGATAACATTTCCGCCCTGCTCGGGGGCAATGTCTCCTATAGCAGCGATTGTGTCACCGGTTATGCCAACGTCACCTCTCCAGGGTGTTCGGCCTGTACCATCCAAGATGGTTGCGTCTTTGATAACTTTGTCGAAGGGAGGACTGGCGTAGACTACAGACAGCTTTGGGATTGCCACACTTATCACACCCAGAGAACATCTTTTCAAAAAATCCCTTCTCGAAACAGAAGTCGACATTGTTGTCATCCTCCAATTTAGAGTCTATTCCTAATCCGTGTTGGTTGGAATCTTAAAGGGTAGTATAGTTGTTCTGCAACTACGTTGACATTCTAATACCTTAGGATTTTCCATTTGACTTCATAAACATTACTTCCGCGTTCCCTCGGACCGCTTCAGGATGGTAACCTCAATAGCATCACGTTTGGCCCAGGGCAGATCGATGTCAAACCACTCCGTTGTGCTCTTGTATTTCGCACGGACGTAATTCAGGTAGTTGGCCATACCGCGTGCACCATAGCCTGCATTGTCGGCCACTACGATCGCACCATCTTCGAGCTTATCTTCGAGGCCGATAAAGCATGCGTAGTAGTTCGGTGGGAGGCAGTCGAGGAAGACAAGGTCGATAGGCCCTTTCAGCTCTTTGACCAGTTCTCTTGCATCTCCCACCCGGACGGTTACATAGTCAGCGAGGCCGGCCTTGTGGATATTGGCCTCCGCCTCGCGGGCCAAGCTCGGAACGATCTCGATGGTGGTGAGCTTGCCCCTACCGGCGACTTTCAGTTCGCGGGCAATCCACAGGGATGCATAGCCGACTGCCGTTCCACACTCAACCACGGCGCGTGGCTTCGCCTGTCGTAACAGTTCCGCCAGTCGTTGAGCTTTTTCAGGGGCGAGGATGCGGATCTTGCGTTTGATACAGGACTTTTCCAGCTCATCAATAACCGCCTGTACTCTATCATTGGTACCCGCACGTGGATCATCCGTCGCCTTCGGTGCAGACTCCAAGCTCTTGATATAGATGTTCCTGAACTCGATGGGATTGCCATGCCGCTGCAAGGCAATTTCACCTTCCGCAGGAATTCCCGGCAGTTGAGCATTATTGATCACGACCTCACCATTAAGCTTAACAGTCAGGCGATCTCCCTTCATGGTTATAACGAACCTGTTCCACCGGCCAACGGGCTTGTCCATTTTCTTGAGGGGGGTACAGGCCTTCCGGATTTCCTCGGGCAGCTTCTTGTCGGTGCGGTATCCCCAGACCTCGCCGGAGCCCATCTCGTTGCACCAGATATTCACCTGGCTTTTCGGCCGGCCCCGGAGATAGATGCCGCTGTCGCCGGTCTTGGGGAAACGCCAATCGACCATAAGGACGAAGTCTTTGAACTTCTTGGTCGTCCAGAGCGTCGGGCCTTTACCGTCAAACATTATGATACCGTCCCCGACCTTCCAGTTCTGCTGCCATTTAGCTCTTTCTGCTTCAGAATCGGTTCCCCTCTGCCTGGCTTTCCATCCGGTGAAGTCCTCGCCATTGAACAGCACCTGGAAGCCCCGCGGCGCCACGTTGTCCTTCTCATGCTTCTTTTTAGCATCGGCCTGGGCACAGACAGCTGCGTCAAGGAGCAAACCCGCTAATGTCATCGCCACTACAATTCGTTTCACAGCCATCTTCATACCTCCTTTGTTCTGCAATTTTCATATATCTTTATAGATTCTGCTCCTGCACACTGCGTCTTTCATGATACACTATGCTACTTCTCGCTTCAATGGTTTTGCGTGTCCATCCAACAGCGGTTCCTGTCAAGACTCCAGATCTACCCGAAAATCCGGCATTAATCCACTTCCAAGGCGTATTTCATCTACAGCCTTTCAACTCAAATGCTTTATCTCCAGTTGCCTGAATAGGTGACGGTTATCTGACCGT
>LJTR01000127.1 GCA_001303465.1 Phycisphaerae bacterium SG8_4 | reverse complement strand
AGAATCATATTCCCACGGGAAGAAGTGATCATGGTCGTCATCGAAATTCACTTCGGGCCCGGCTTCATCCGATCGTATGAAAAGGCCTCGGCGCATGTTTGGGTTCTTAGCGGGAACATCAATAATGATGCCTTCAAGCTCGCCTGTGACATACTGCCCCCAATCAGGGTATTGTCCCAGAAGGGCATCAATTGCTTTTTGTGCCAGGTCTCGCATGCTTGACTTATAACGCTGGGAATCAGGAGCGGCCTTTAGGCCGTCTCATTGCATTCCCTTGTTATCAGTTGTTTGTCTATAAGGCCAATTCACTTGTCTGGGCTGTGGGATGCAAGAACCGCTGGCACGTTAGTTACCAAAGGTCTTTTTCATAGACATGAATTCTAATCAGTTTCTCGGTCGTTTCTTGCCCCTCGAATACGACAGTAACCCAATGTACACCGATATCATCCCGTCTGGGTCCCCACAGAATGTAGTCCTGCCTCTTTCCTCTTCGCAGTTTCATACCGGAGGGGTATGGCTCCTTGATGGAAACGTGACAATCCTTGGGCCGGTCAATGTTTATCGTATAGAGGGCGTTACGCGTTTTTCTGATTTTCAGCCAGACGTTCCCCTCTTCATCAACTTCGGCATCAAAAGTGGTCAGCTCGAATGCCTGTTCTTTTGCCCGGTTCAGGTGGGGCAGAAGGATGCCCATCAATAAGGCGATAATGGACAGCACAATCAAGAGTTCAATAAGAGTGAAACCCCTGAGTTGCACAGCAGTTTCTAGTTTTGACTTATGCATCTGGTTTAAAGGGCAGTCACGAATGGCGGCGCACGCTGCTTCGAAGAACTTTACCTTACACGGTGACGAACTCCTTGCTGATAACAGTGTATATATGGTTTCCGCATAAGACGCCGGACCTCTTTGAGTGTCCGTATAACACCCCTTTACAGGAAGTCCATAAATAATTCTTTGGACACGACTTAGGCCGACTTTCCTTTTTATTTGGCGTCTTATCCGGTTTCCAGATAACACTCCGATTTTGTGGGTGTTCAAATCGCATCCGCTGGGCTCACAACTCCGTGAGGCCCACGGTTCAAAACATGCGTGTATATCATAGTCGTCTTCACGTCCTTGTGCCCAAGTAATTCCTGCACGGTTCTGATGTCATACCCGTCCTCCAGCAAGTGCGTGGCGAAAGAATGCCGAAATGTGTGGCATGTTGCACGCTTGCTGATTCCGGCTTGGCGGACGGCGGATTTCACCGCCTTCTGGACCAGCGACTCGTCCACGTGATGACGGCCTTGCTGGCCCGATCGCAGGTTGATCCAACGGTTCTCCTGAGGAAATACCCACTGCCAGACCCATTCCTGCCCGGCATTTGGATACTTCTTTGCCAGCGCATAGGGCATTTGTACGCGCCCGTAGCCCTCTGCCAAATCGTTTTCATGCGTTCTCTTGACCTTTTTCAGATGCTGCAATAACGGGTGCGTAACCAATTCGGGCAACATGGTAATACGGTCTTTGAATCCCTTGCCGTCACGGACGATGATTTGATTCGCTGCAAAGTCAATGTTCTGAATCCTCAACCGCAGACACTCCATGAGACGCAGCCCTGCTCCATACATCAGGCTGGCCATCAGCCACTTGTCGCCCCGTAGGTGGCTGAGAACCAGCTTGACTTCTTCCCGCGTCATGACTACCGGTAGGCGTTTCGGCTTCCTGGCCCGGATAATTTCGCCAAGGTCTCCGATCTTCCGATTGAGCACATGTCGATAGAGAAACAGTATCGCACTGAGGGCCTGGTTCTGTGTCGAGGCGCTGACCCGCTCCTTGACAGCCAAGTGTGTCAGGAAAGCATTGATCTCTGGTTCGGCCATCTCGGCCGGGTGGCGGACTTTATGGTAGTATATGAACTGCTTGACCCACTGACAATATGTCTGCTCAGTCCGACGGCTATAGTGGCGGCAGCGCAATGCCTGGCGAAGTTGCTCAAGAAGCCTTGGCTTTCTCGAAATGGGCGACTACTGGTGTGGACGCTCCCCTTCTAATGACAAACCGGACGCTACTTTGCTTGTACCTAACTGAGTCATCCACTCTCCCGAATCAGTACATCGGTTGAGCATGGCATTATTTCAGCTCTGCCAACCGCCGGAGTCAGGTCGCCAGCCATGGGCTTTTCCTGCACTCCGTCCCCGTCGGTGCCCCGCGGGCACCGGGCACACTCCAGAGTCTCTGCCTTTAGCTCCAAAAACAGTAATATCGCCGCCTCCTGAAATCTATACCGTCGTAGACGCATGTGCAAGAGAAAAAGATTCCAGAAGACGTAAAATGACGACAATCCAAACAGCCGCAGAATGGGCAGATATTTGGACCGCAGGAGCCTAATGGCACCCCATTTCTGTGCCGGTAGGCCACATCACCGGCCCCGCAATATTCAGTATATAACATAGATTATGCGCTGAATGCCGGCCATATTGGCCCGGTCGAGTGACATTGACCTGCGTTCTTGGGCGAATAGTGAGAGTGTGCATTAGCAGGGCTGATGTTGTTGCCGAGTCGGTCGCCGAAAAGAAATCAAGGAAGGTACGAATTCTCTCATTTTGTTATAAGTGACTTTTGATTGTTTTCGCAACCGGTTTTTGCTGGAATCTTTGCCTGTACCGACTTTGGTCCTGCACGTCATTGCCAAGCTGATTCGAGTTGTAGTTAAAAGTCTACACAGGTTCGCTACCTGGTGTTCTTCGACAAGCTCACCGTCCGCACTGGGTGCTCATGCAACTAGGAGGTCATGCCGTCTGGCCGAGACTCTCGCCGCCAGTAGGATATAGTGGTCGGCTTTGCAGCGATGCAAACCGATCAGCGATGTCGGGAAAATCAGAATATCTTTCTGTAGACGTGGCAGTAAGGCGTTTTGCCGGTTTTCTTGTAGTAGTCCTGGTGGTATAGCTCTGCGGGCCAGAATTTCGTCGCCTTGGTCAGCTCGGTCTTTACGGCGAAACCCTTTTCTTTGAGTATCTTGATGAGTTCTTCAGCGGTCTGCTTCTGCTCTTCGTCAAGGTAAAAGATCGCCGAGCGGTACTGCGTGCCGATATCCGGTCCCTGACGGTTCAACTGGGTGAAGTCATGCGTCTCGAAGAATAGCCGGGCGAGGTTCTCGTAGCTGGTCGTGGCCGGATCATAGACCACTTCCACCGCCTCGGCATGACCAGTCCTGTCCGTGCAGACCTGTTTGTAGGTCGGATTCGGCACATGTCCTCCCGTATAGCCGACAGCGGTCGAGATGACTCCCGGGGCCTTTTGGAGGTGATATTCGGTTCCCCAGAAACAGCCTGAAGCGAAGATCGCACGTTCTGTCTTGACTTCGTCGGCCGGGATGAAATCCATCGATATCGAATTGACACAATGGCGGACGTTCTTGGCGGTCAATCGCTCGCCCGTGAACACATGGCCGAGATGCCCCCCGCACTTGGCGCACGTAATTTCCGTCCGAATCCCATCCCTGTCGGGAATTCTTTTTACCGCACCGGGCAGTTCATCGTCGAAGCTCGGCCAGCCACAACCTGAATCGAACTTGGCCGACGACTCGTAGAGCCTGGCGCCGCACCTTTTGCACGCGTACACGCCCTTCTCGAAATGCTTGTCGTACTTGCCGCTGAAAGGTCTCTCTGTCCCCTTGTGGATGATGACCCGTTCTTCTGCAGCAGTTAGTTTCTTGTACATGATCTCGTCTCCATAGAAGGCGATCTCGTCAACGAAGATGTCAGCGCGAGATTCCCTCGCCGTCGCCGCAATTGCAATACTTCTTATTGATGTAGCATCAAGTGGGCTAACCAGTGACGTCGGCTTGAATCGCGCAAAAGGAATCACAATATCCTGCCACTTTCCGTTCGTCGCAAAATCAGCCTGATAGAACTGCCATCGCAACTTCGTCTCCGCCGTTCGCAGATGAACGGCATAAGGTTGCCCATTGCCCTTGACGCGCAGCCTTATTCCCTTGAACATGCCGGCATCGAAGTTCCTGCGTTTAGAAATGAGGCTGAGCCTTGCCTGGATGAATCCGTCTTTGTCCTGCGGCGATACTGAGCCGGTCATGTGCAGGCACGGGCGACCATCGTGTTTCGTTAATTCTATCGCTCCGGCAGAGGAGCCGCCGGTCGCACGGTCACGGACAAACTCCCACTTTGCGCCGCTTATCCTGCTCGATTTCACAGACGAGAAATCATCTATCAGCACAGTCTCAGGCAAACGGTCGGTCTTCGTCCCCGAACTGTCCGACTGCTCTCGAAGACCGCCCTTGAGCATAGCCACTAAAAGAAGCGAAACGAGCAAGAACCCCAAAATTCTCATATTCTTTCCAAGTTTCATACCTGGGCCCCTTAAATCTAGTTTCTAAAAGCCTCGGTAAAACGTACTTGCCAACGACCGCCTTTGTTTGGAAAAATGTGTCAAAGATCAGCGTATTTTGCCAGGCCGGACCTGTTGGCATTGTCCCGTTTATCCTTCCGGGCCTCTCCCAGAGCCCGTCAGATAGTCACGGTGACGGGACCGGGGGGGCAAGTATCAGACAGGCAAGCGGAACCAGCGGCGAAATTTTATTTATTTTTTATTGAATTTTCTCCGTCGGGTCCATTATATTAGGGCGTTTAGAAGGTATATTCTTTCGTCTCTCAAGAGTATACAACCTGATAGTTGAGAAATGAGAGGCTTTATTTAGTGGCCTTTGAACGGGCCAAGGAGAAGTTTCGGTGAGTACAGGTACAGTAAAGTGGTTCAATTCAAGTAAGGGATTTGGTTTCATTGTCCCGGATGACGGCGGCGAAGATTTGTTTGTCCACCACTCTGAAATCAAGACCACTGGCTATGCAACGCTCGATGAAGGCCAGAAGGTTGAGTTCGAGGTCGGACAGGGCAAGAAGGGTCCCTGCGCGACCAACGTCATCCCGGGCTAGCCAAGCAGCAAGAATTAGAAGTGTGAAAAGGTCCCGCTCAATATTTGACCTTGTTGTGCGGGACTGTTTGCTCCCTCGTGTCGGTTAGTCGGGTTTTTCGCGATCACATTCAGCGCATGTCTCTATAACCGTATGGGGATTTTGTTTACCCTTTTTTTGGGAACTCTAGGCTCTCTCTGCCTGTCGTCAGCAACGCGCCGGTGAAATTGCCAGTTCATACCTTAACAGGCATGTTATCCTGTGCCACATCACTTACGGGCATCTTCCTGGTGTGTCACTATAGGCACATAGCCGACTTCAAAACCCTCCGGAGGCGTCACCAGCAGGGCCGGGTCAAGGCTCGCCAGTTCTCCGATGCTGGGCGGCGCCATGTAGTCGGTGTCGATCGGCCAGTTGGCGTGTATCTTCTCGACGAATGACTGCAACTTCACCTTCTTGGCGTCACTCCATTTGTATTGCTGGAAAGACGGCTGATCGACAAAACGATACCAGCAGTAGGTGACGGTCGAGCCGTCGGCAAGATCGACCTTGAAGGGTCCGCTTGTCGGACCCGGATTGCCCCAGGCGCCGCCGGTTGGCGAGGTGTAGGGCTTGCCGCGGCCCGCAAGTTTGAACTTGGCTGTCCGAAGCTTTGTCTCGGCCGGCACATCCGCCGCCGAAACCGCCACCCGATCGTCGCCGACGTGTTTGAAATACTGCGGGAAGTAGCCGTTGGCGTCGGCAGTGCCATCGTGCCACTTAAGCCCCCAGACGTTGCCTTCGAATATATCAGTGTCAAACACCTTCTCGGCGCCTGTTATTCTCTTGCCGGCCTGATCGAACCGCGGCGTGCGCGTCGTGAGCTTGGACTTCCAGGCGCCTCCAGCATCGAACCGCCCCGAGCACGCCGGACCTCCGTCCCGCCATGCTTTGAAGGCGTCGTAGAGTGCCGCCTTGGAGTAATATGTCACGTCCTGAACCAGAAGGGTCCTTGCCTTGTCGTCTACCGGGAACTGCAACTTCGGCAGCTTGGAATAGACCACGCCCCTGGCATCTTTGGATTCGAAACGCGGCACCGTGTTGATCTCCATTGCGCCGCCACCCATCCTGCCCGGCCGGGCGTCGAGTCCCCGTCCGTAGATAAACGGATAATTGAACAGCTTGCCAATCTTGCTCCAGGTCTCCGGAATGTAATAGGCCATGGGCCCTTTGAAGTTGGCCGCGTTCAGAAAGCAGGTCCACGCCTGATCGCCGGTAGGAGGGTCTCCGGTTGTCGGTTCAGTAAATGGCAGGGCCATGTAGGCGTAACCCAGGAACTTGCCGTTTGGATTGCCCTCGAAGGGCAGCGCATCCGGCGGAATGAGCAACCGGTTGCTCAATTGGGCGATACCCAGTCGATCGTCAGGCAAGGCCTTGCTGCTGTAGAAGAAAGACCACCCGGGCGATCCGACCTCGTAGTCGTAACATTGCGGCGTGGCGTTCATGCTGAATTTTGGAGGCCCGTAGCGGAATCGATTTCGCGCCCAATAGCCAAGGCCTCCCTCGACGGTCTGAAATACACTGGCCCAGGTAGGCCCGCGCTCTGGCCAGTTGTCTCTGGCATGTGTTCCGACAGGAGCCAGCGGCTTATCCTTGTTGTCGGAGTTGTCGGGTGTGATCCAGGCGCTGGGCAGACCGATCTGAAAGCCGGCAATCGGTTCGGCAATCAGCGGCCAGACGGCGGAATAGAAACCCATCCCAGCGCTGTAGGCCGAGCGCTCCGGCGGCCGGGACGCACTGTAGCCGATGTATCCATGCAAGCCACGCGAATGGGCCGTGACAACGCCTGCTTCGACGTCCTCTGCTCCACTCGCATCACCCGCATTTGATTTGCAGGTCCACAGCAGAACTGCAACAGTCAGCACAAGCAGCAATAGTCTTTTCATGTTCTTCTCCTTATCGCCCAGCTTGCAGAAACGCTGGATTAATACAAAGTGAAATTGAATTCGGTGCCGAGACCAACGGGCCTGTCAGGCCTTTTTCCTCGTCTGTTTTCATAGATGAAAACGGCACCTGGCGTGGCAATTATGACATCCGGCCTACCGTCTCCGGTCATATCGCCGATCAGTATGCTCTTTTCATATTTTGCCCCGCCGTCAGAGGCATCCACTCCGGGTGTGTGGAAGGTGCCGATCCTTTTACCTCTGTCATTGTAGAGCCCCCCTTTGTGGGCAACGAGGATTTCGTCCACGCCGTCACCGGTCCAATCCAGCAGGCAGTGATGTCGGCTGTAGTCGGTTACGATCTGGCCGAGTCGCCCGCCCTTCTCATCCAATACCCAGATGGGGCTCTTGCCATATGGTTGATGATCAATATCGATAACGATGTGAGGACCCGGACGATCGGCTATAACACGTCCGACATCAATGGACTCGAAATGATGCCCCGACACTTCCCACAGCGTTTTGCCGTTGCCGTCGATGAGCGCAATGTTGTTGGCGCCGCAACAGGTCAGCGCGATGCGAAACGCCTCGGCCGAATCGCCCCGCCGCACGATGCGGGCGCAGTCCAGATGCCCGCGCGACTGGTCCACCTTCTCGGACCTGAACACCCATCGAACCGAGCCGTCGTGATTGAGCATTGCGTAGCCGGCCATGATCTCGTCACGTCCGTCACCGTCGACATCGATCGGCACGGGCTGATGGGCCGTGCGGAAACCACCCGGATCCGTGACCGTCCAGAGCAGTTTGCCCTGTGGATTGTAGGCCCATATCCGGTGGTATCTGTCCTTGACGAGTATGTCGGTCGAATTGTCACCGCCGGAGAGATTGCAGAACACCAAACAGTCCGTGGCCTCGGTGGCGATAGGCATGCGCCGGAGCTCACGGCCTGTAGTCCCATCGAGTTCGACAACAAAACCTTTTGTGCAAAGAACCACCTCATTTCTGCCGTCACCGTTCCAATCGTGGATCTGGCATGCGACATCGTGGTGCCAGTTCTTTCTGCCGACATCAGGATCACCCCAGCGCCACAGGACGGATCCATCCAATTTCTGAGCGACTGCCGTGCTGGTATAATGGACGTCGCCGACGTTGACGTTTTCGGCGCTTACGATCTCGACTTCGCCGTCGGCGTCCATGTCGGCAGCCACCATCCACTGACCTGCGTATTCCGGATCGAGAACGACGATCCTCCAGGGTTTGATCAGCGGCACGCTGGGATCCGGTTTTCCGACGTCCTCAGTGTCGAAATACACAAAATCGCCGCTGCCTGCCAGACAGCACACGCACAGGAGAAACGGTAGTAGCACACCAACCAACCTTTTACAGTTGCGCCTGGTCATGATAAGCATCCTCCAGGTTTCATCAATAGATCTGCCGCATAGAGGTTAGCCTACTTCAGCCCGAGCGCCAAGACAAAAGAAAGTCATGAAACTCATAGAAAGCGTCACCACACTGCTGCGTGAGCGCCGCCTTCTTCTGGTCACGTTTGTTTGGGCATCATTTGCCATTTTCAGTAATGACGCTGAGGATCACTGCATCGAGGCTCCAAGATGACCGTTGTCCGCGTCGAGGCCCCCGGTTGAAGAAGCATGCTTGCTTGTCGATTTGCTGCCGTACCCGTTTCATCAGTCACCACGGGCTCAGGCGGAGAGATCATGCCTGTTTTCAGGCCAAACATAGTGTCCACTGGGGCCTTCTGTCGGCTTGGAGTCGAGAGCATAAGACCGGACAGTGGCTCCAGGAATCGGTTTGGCCTGGGAATCCGCAACCTCTATCACGGCAACTCTCATAGGCAATTTTCCCCCCTTTCGACGTACCTGCTCAGCACCTGCTGTCGCTCTGTCGCCCGCCCAAGCTTGTTTCTTCATTTAATACCGGTCGTCCCGACCCAAGACAACCGCAGCCAGCCAAAATCCCGTTTGTGCCGCCATGTCGCCCGTATTTTGGTGTATCCACCAGATTTTTTCGCAATAATTGTATTTTTCTGTTGCTTTATCAGAAATATAGTGGTAAAGTACTGGATTCTCGTTTTTTGGCATTCTAAGCACCTGCCACTCACCTGGAATCCACGTTAGATGTGCGATCGTGAGGGGGGATTTTAATGGCGAGACGTGGCGATTGCGCCGACAACTGACGGATCGGTCAATCGGATGACATATTGTACGTTGGTTTGAAAGATGGTTGTAAGGAAAAATGAAGAAGATTAGAAAAATCAGGAACATCGGTATCTCGGCGCATATCGACTCGGGCAAGACAACCCTGAGCGAGCGCATTTTGTATTATGCCGGCCGCATTCATCGCATGCAGGAAGTCCACGCAGGCGAAGGTGGGGCAACGATGGACTACATGGACCTCGAACGCGAACGCGGCATAACGATAACCTCAGCCGCCACCCAAGTCACATGGAACGACACGAGCATCAACCTTATCGACACTCCCGGACACGTCGATTTCACCGTGGAAGTCGAGCGATCCCTGCGGGTGCTCGACGGAGCAATCATGGTCCTCTGCTCGGTAGGCGGCGTGCAGAGCCAGTCGTACACAGTCGATCAGCAGATGAAGCGCTACCGTGTGCCGCGAATTGCCTTTATCAACAAGATGGACCGTGTCGGCGCCGATCCGGACCGCGTGTGTCAAGACCTGACCGAGAAGCTCGCCCTTAACGTCGTACCCATTCAAATCAATATGGGCACAGGTGACGATTTCAAAGGCGTGATTGACCTGATCACAAACGAGGCGATCACCTTCGAGGGCAAGGACGGCGAGAGAGCAGTCCGCGGACCGATCAATCCTGAATACGCCGACGAAGCCCGGCAAGCGCGTCATGAGATGCTCGAGGCCCTAAGCATGTTCAACGATGATATGCTCGAGAGGCTTATCGAAGAGCAGCCCGTCGATCAGGACATGATCCGCCAGACAATTCGCGAGGCCACGATCAATCGCGACATCGTGCCGCTGATGATGGGCTCGGCATTCAAGAACAGAGGCGTTCAGCCGCTGATGGATGCCGTTTGTGAATATCTTCCCAGCCCGCTCGATCGGCCGAGCTTCGCCCGCGATCACGACAATGAAGGCACGGAAATCCCCCTGGCCAGCGATCCCGACGCGCCGCTGGTGGCGATGGTATTTAAGATCGCAGATGAATCGTTCGGACAATTAAGTTACGTGCGCGTTTATCAGGGCAGCCTCGTCAAAGGCGGGCAGTATCGGAATGCCCGTACCGGCCGGACGCTGCGCGTCGGTCGCATGGTTCGGATGCACGCCAACGACCGCGAGGACATTACAGACGCCGGCCCCGGTGACATCGTCGCCCTGCTTTCGGTCGATTGCGCCAGCGGCGATACGATCTGCGGCGACGGCATCAACTATTCCCTGGAGAGCATCTTCGTTGCCGACCCGGTCATCAGTCTGTCCATCACGCCGGCAAGCTCGGCCGACCAGGAGCGGATGGCCAAGGCGCTGAACCGCTTCATGAAGGAAGATCCGACCTTCCGCGTATCGAGCGACCCTGAAACCGGTCAGACGATTGTTGCCGGTATGGGAGAGCTGCATCTCGACGTTTATATCGAACGGATGCGCCGGGAGTTCAGAGCCACGGTGGCCGTCGGGGCGCCGAGTGTCAGCTATCGCGAGGCCCCGACTGTCGAGTCCAAGTTCAACTATCGCCACAAGAAGCAGACAGGCGGATCGGGCCAGTTCGCACACGTGATCGGGCGGTTGATTCCGCTGACTGGCGATGACGAATCCACATACGAGTTCGAAGACAACGTCACAGGTGGGCGAATTCCCAGCGAATATATCCCCGCGGTAAACAAGGGATTCCAGGCGGCGATGAAGAAGGGCCCCGTAGCCGGATACGAAATAGTCGGCTGCAAGATGTGTCTCGACGACGGCTCGTCCCACGCGGTGGATTCGAGTGAGATGGCCTTCCGCATCGCCGCAAGGGACGCCTTCATCGAGGCCTTTAGAAAGTCCAGGCCCTGTCTGCAGGAACCTATCATGATGGTGGAGGTCGAGACACCTCGCGAATTCCAGGGCCCGGTCGTCGGCGATCTCAATTCCCGCAGGGGGATCATCACAGAGACCCAGGTCAGGGACAATCATGCAGTTGTCAGGGCCGAGGTTCCGCTGGCCAACATGTTCGGATATGCCACCGTAGTCCGCGGCCTCAGCAAGGGAATGGCCACCTTCTCGATGGAGATGTCCCGCTACGCACAGGTCCCGGCCAGGCTCGCCGAGGAAATCATCAACCAGCGCCGTCAAGAGCAGCAAGTCGCTTGAAAAGCTTCTTAGACGGGATAAACAGGATTTACAGAGATATTGTAAGGGCCTTATTTATCCCGCCTTTAT
>LJTR01000126.1 GCA_001303465.1 Phycisphaerae bacterium SG8_4 | reverse complement strand
GGGGCCGAGAATCGGCGGCCGTTCGCCCGCCCGACGAGCTGACAGGGCCCAAGGCGACGGTAGCCTGGAAGCTGGACAGTGACCTGCCGTATGTCTGCACACCGATCACGATCGACGAGTACCTGTACATCCTGAGCGACGCCGGCGTGATGACTTGCGTGATAGCGGCTACGGGCGAGAAGATTTGGCAGGAGGATCTGAACCGGGATTTCTACGCCTCGCCAGTTTGCGTTAACGGGCGGATCTACCTCCTCAGTCGTGACGGCGAGGTAATCGTGCTCGAGGCCGGAAGCAAATGCACAGTCCTCGCCAGGAGCACGTTGGGCGAGAAATCGGACGCGACCCCCGCGATCGCCAACGGGCGAATGTACATCCGCACCCTTAACCACCTGATCTGCATCGGGGACGCCAAAGCCGAAAACTGAAATCCGACAATGGTCCGGCATAGAGCAGTCACCGCAGTCGGTTACCAGGCTCTGTCTGATCGAACAGCTACTTCCAGACTCTTGTCCGCTCGGCACGTCTCTGGAAGCTTGTCGACATTGCACGGGCCCTGGCCCGGAGCAGAACTCTGCGACCTTTAACAGTTCTTGTATACACAAGTTCTGCAGGACCCACGTACTTGGACCACATTTTCTTGAAGTACTCGGCAAGCTCCTTGTTTCTTCCCAGGGCCTGGGGGACAACGTGATAGTCTCTTCTTATCAGCCGTCCGAGTGGCGTCTTTCGAACCATGATGTAACGAGGATTACGGATAGGCCCGAGGATCTCTTGCATCGAATCCAGAAAAAGCGACTTCTCATACGTAGTTCCGCCTCTCAATGAACAACTGACAAGGCCGTGCTCGTGTGAGGTCGTCACAACCTTCAGCTTTGAGAGACGGCTCTCAATCAGATCAGCATGAGCCAGGCTTCTGACAAGGGCCTTTCCTATCTGCTTCATACTGGACGACACCGGCGCATGCCTGAGAAACAAATACAGCGCCTTGAGGCATTTCGGCAGCGCTGCCAAAGCGGAAATGACACTTGCTGCTGCAACCAACAACAGCAGCCCCCTCAGCGTTGCCTTCTCGGCTGATCCACTGGACGCCCTCATGATTAGTGAAAAAGTAAAAGCTCCGCAGAACAATCCCTGCCATAAGAGTGCAAGTATCGTATTGGCGAATACGAAACTGCGAGGCAGAGCACGATACGGGCTTGTGATCTCTTCGGACAGCCGTCCCGTTTCGCCGGCCTCAAGAGCCTGCTGCCATTCTGCCCGCAGTCTACCTCTGTCCTGGGCCTTCTGCTTCATCATTGAACAGATAGTCTCGATTCTCTTGGTGCCAAATGGCGGCTCGCCAAGATCCAGGCGATCTATGCCGTTCTCAATGGTATTGTCTTTGAAGGATATCCCCACGAAGGACTTGAAACGCCTCGCGAGCATCTGCATATCCTCACTCAATCCCCTCTGACCCTGTTCAACACAGACCAGGTGCCAGATGTTCGCTGTCTTCTCAGGATTACCCTCTTGGGTTCGAATCGCCCGCCCTCTCATTTGATTGGAGAGCATGAATGAGCCAACGAAACTTGCCAGAATCAACGAATTGATTGAAGGAGCATCCCAGCCTTCTCCCAACAGAGACTTGGTTCCAACCAGAACGTTAATACCGCCCTGGCTAAACAGACGTGTAATCAGTCTGACCATTCTTTGTCTGTTGGTTCCAACCATCTCCAGGCAACAGTAGTCTTCATCGTGAGGCAGCGGAGAATACCTCATCGCACTTGACTCAATGCCCATGCTTGCGGCGATCTTCTCCAGCAGATCTTTGGCTTGGCAAGGTACGACAACCAGAGTCCCGCTAAGAATACCCAGCCCAATACCGCTGATTGAGCTTCTGCGCACTGTCTCAAAAATGGGCACAACACCTATGCGTTTCGGAGACTCAGTATCTTCTTGGTTTTTCGGGAAGGCTGACTTGCGAATGTAGTCGGTCAAGATGACCATCCTCAGATCAGTTCCAAGTGATTCATTCTCAAGCCGGACGATTTGCTCGATACTCTTGAGCTTGGAAATACTCGAAACCAATAGCTTCGCGATCCTGTCGTTGCTCTTTAGGGCAACCTTCCTTCTTTCAATCGCGCCTATTCGCTTGAGCCGTCGAGAGATTTCGTCGAAAAGCTCGTCGCAATCGACGAAACCCTCTCTATGCCCGTACAAACATCCTGTCAGAAGAACCTCCAACCACCCAAAGTCTAGACCTGGGCATCTTTGGCGCCGAACACCGATGACCCGCAGAGGTTTCTTTGGCGGCCGGCCTCTGACCCGCTTCAGGAAGACAGCCATGCTCGAGTAGAAGCCCGGATCCGACAGGATCTCTTCCACATGCGACCCCGAATTACTGATACAAGGATGTTTCTCCAAAGCCAGGGTGAAATCCTGATTTGAAAGCAGTTCGTCGATGAATCTCTGAATCTCACTTCGAAACTCTTCTAGCTGCCTGCGCTCGGCCTTCGATGGCGCCGAGACATAAGCATAGTCTTGATGTGGACAGAGATTTCTTTCTTGAACGAGTTCGGGAACACATATTTCCGCATCAACGGGGCCGCACAAATCGACGTATCGGTCCCACTCCTGTGGCGATACATCGAGCGGTGGCGTGGCTGTCAGTGCGACTATTTTCGGATCATCCAGGTGCTTCTTTACATCGATCAGACATTGCCACCACTCGTTTCTAAGGTGATGGGCCTCATCGAGGACAAGCGTCCCTATCCTGGCCGCCTTCAGCCCTCTCAAGAGACCTGCGCGGTTGGTGCCTCGGCCGCAATTGCGTTGATGGCCGTCCTCTTCTCGGGCGCACGTTTCGTCATCTCCTTCATCAGGTTCTGGCTGCGTCTTGCCTGTGAAAGCACTGTGCAGACCCTGGTATGTGGATACCGTGAGGAATTTGGGATTGCGAACGTCTCGTGAGATCCAGTCAACTGCAACGTGCTCGTGGTCAAGGAACAGGGAAATCAAACGCTCCACCCACTGGTCCCTTACCGCCAAGGTAGGGGCGAAGATCAGTGTAGCTCTGTTGAGCCTGCGGGCGACCTCAAGCCCCAGCACAGTCTTGCCGGAACCGGGCGCAGCGATAACATGCAGATGATCGTCATCCAAATGCTCTTTGAGTTCTGACAGCACTCGTGCCTGATATGGTCGCCATGTCTTTTGAAATTTGACGTGGTCCGGGAAGACTTCCATGTTCCGACAGATTTCAGTAGCGCAACTGGATGCGTGATCGAGTCACAGCGACACGATGCAATGTCAACAAGATAGCATCGTTTTGGAGTCAGCACAAGAGGCTTCGATCTGACCGACCCATCCCTCTATTCGGCGTCATGGCGAGTGTCTTGCCGCTGTCGTGATTAGAACATCCCCTTGCGACTGCGTTTTTCATTGCGCAATCCGCGCCGGCTCCCCTTGCCGGAGCGGCGTTTTCCGCTGGAACCGCCACCGCCACGCGGATCATAACCACCGCCCCCACCACCGAAATTCTGCGGCGGCCGCTCGGCACGAGGCCGGGCCTCATTAACAGTCAACGGTCGTCCCTCGAAGTCCTTGCCGTTACATGTTTCGATAGCCTTATCGGCGTCTGCCTGAGAAGCCATCTCCACAAAGGCAAACCCTTTTGACTGACCCGTACGCCTGTCGATCATGATATCACACGCTACCACGCTGCCTTCTTGCTCAAACAAGGCCCGCAGATCGTTTTCCATGGCATCATAAGAGAGATTGCCAATGTATAGTCGAGTACCCATAAGCGTATTTTCCTTTCATTCGTCGGCTTTCCACTTGACATGAAGCATTATAAGTGGATTTCAGATAACTGCAACTATTATTTTCCACAGAAACGCTTACCTGCGCCAATCTGCAAGCCGCTTACACATCACAAGCCTTGATTGCCTGTACGAGCGACTCTACCGGGTCGCCCTGGGGCGAGTACTCATGGGCCACATACCCGCTGTATCCAGTCTTGGCAATCGCTCTGGCCACCGCGGGATAGTAGATCTCCTGGTTTTCGTCCAGTTCGTGGCGGCCAGGCACGCCGGCGGTGTGGAAATGACCTATCATATCGATGTTCTTGGTGATGGTCGCTATCAGGTCGCCCTCCATGATCTGCATGTGGTAGATGTCGTACAGCATCTTGAAACGCGGCGAGTTTACGCGCCGGCACAGCTCGAAGCCCCACGCGGATTTGTCGCACATGTACCCGGGGTGATTTACCCTGCTGTTGAGCAGTTCCATGCAGATAGTGACGCCCGAATCCTCGGCGATCTTGACCGCCTCTCTGAGGATGAGGTGGCAGTTGTCCATACCCTCCTCATCGCTGATCCCTTTACGATCTCCGGCCATACAGATCACGTTTGGCCACTTGTACTCGGCTGCGGCCTTTATGTTCTCCCTGAAAGTCTTGAGGAACTCTGGGTGTCGCGATTTGTTGTTGAGGCCGTCCCTGATCGATCCGGCGCCGGACACCATCGTCGCGACCAGGCCATGCTTCTTGACCGCGTCCCAGTCGCCGCGACCGACGAGATCCAAACCCGCCAGGCCCATCTTGGCAGCCATCGCGGCTTGCTGCTCGCGACTGAGCTTGAGCTTTCCCAGACAGCCCCTGCAAATGGACTGTTTGATGCGGCCCTTCTTGACGACTTTCCCCACCTGGCCCGATGCCGCCCGGGGCAATCCGGCAAGCACCGATGAGGCGCCAACGACCGCCGCTGCGGTCGTGAGGATTTCGCGACGCGTAACAGAACGGCCTTCAGCAGGCCCGTGCATATCCAAACACTTTCGAATGCGATTCATTTTACGTCCCTTTCCACAATAGAGGTTCTTGGAAACTGCTGAACACTCGCCGCGAGGCTTCAGCAACGTCGGCCCCGCTCACGTGCGCTGACAATTTGATAACAAATGCTATCACTTAGATCGGTGTGAGTCAACAAGTGTACGACGGGGCGAAACCGTCGCAGGCAGTGGAAACGAAAAATGCAGATCTGCTGCGGTTGCAATGGTGATCTCTTGTCGTTAGAATCGTTGGCAGAAAGAACTCTCGATGTGGCTATTTACTTGAAGGAGGCCAACCTATGAACTGGCACACACGATTCATCACTAGCTCTGCGTTTCTTCTGCTGGTATCGGCCGCAATACCGGTTTGCGGTGCTCAGTCTACAGATCGCAGACAGCAGGCCAGACGAATCCTGGATTCGACCAATTTGAAAGGCGGTCTGGTCGTACACATCGGCTGCGGAGACGGCAAACTGACCGCGGCGCTGCGAGCCGGCGCTAGCTACGTGGTTCACGGCCTCGACAGTGACCCGGCAAATATCGCCGCGGCCCGCGAGTACATCCGGTCGCTCGCCGAATACGGCAGCGTCGCCGTCGAGCAGTGGTCAGGCAACCGTCTGCCCTACATCGACAACTCGGTCAACCTTATCGTCTCCGATGATCTGGGCGGCGTGCCCGAATCCGAACTGATGCGCGTCCTGGTTCCCGATGGTTCAGCCTATGTAAGGTCGGCCGGGCAATGGGCCAGGACGGTTAAGACTCGGCCAAGCGAGATCGACGAGTGGACGCACTACCTGCACGATCCCAGCAACAACGCCGTCGCTCACGACAGCGTCATCGAGCCGCCAAGCAGGTATCAGTGGATTGCTGGCCAGCGTTACTCCCGGCAGCACGACCACATGTCGAGCGTCAGTGCGGTAGTCTCGGCGAACGGGCGCCTCTTCTATATCTTCGACGACGCTCCACGAGCTTCCATTCTCATACCGCCCAGGTGGAGGCTGATAGCACGCGACGCATTCAACGGCAAGCACCTCTGGCAGCGACAGATCGAACTGTGGCATCCGCACCTGTGGCGGCTAAAGAGCGGTCCTCAGATGCTGGCTCGCCGGTTGGTGGCATCAGGTGATCGGGTCTATGTCACCCTGGGGATCGAAGCGCCGCTGTCGGCGCTGGATGCGGCAACGGGCAAAACGATCCGCACCTACGAGGGCACGAAGGCGACCGAGGAGGTCCTGCTAGTCGACGGTGTGCTGATCCTGTCGGTCGCCGGCGAGGGTCAGCCTCTGCGCAGCGATCCTAGAAAACGCTACAGTTCGCTGACCGAGATGAACAAGGATGTCACAAACCCGCTGTGGACGCAGGCACCCCGGACTATCATGGCGCTCGATGCCGACTCGGGCCGGGTGCTCTGGGAGAAGGAATCGGACCTGGTTTCGCTGTCGCTGGCAGCGGGCGGCCAACGCGTCCTCTTCCACGACGGCGAGAGAATCCGCTGCCTCGACCGGCGCAGCGGCGAGCCGCTTTGGGCATCGGAGTCGCTACCCAGGAAAGAGAATATGCGAAGCTCAGGCGGCGCGACTTTGGTCCTGTACGACGACGTGGTCTTGTACAGCGGACAGGTCCCAGAGAAACCGAAACAGGGCACCACCAGCATGTTTGCCCTGTCGGTCAAGGATGGCAAGACGTTGTGGAAGGTGCCGCACCATCCGTGCGGGCACATGGGGACGCCCGACGACATCCTCGTCGCCGGTGGACTGGTATGGAACGGCGCCGTGGCAAAAGGTAACGACTCGGGCATTATGACCGGCCGCGATCTGCACACAGGTCAGATCAAGAGCGAGTTTGCGCCCAACGTCGAGACCCACTGGTTCCACCACCGCTGCTACCGGGCCAAAGCAACGGATAAGTATCTGCTCTTTTCACGCACGGGCATCGAGTTTATCGACTATGCCGCTGAGAACTGGATCTGTCACCACTGGGTCCGCGGCGCGTGCCACTATGGCATCATGCCCTGCAACGGTCTCATCTACGCACCGCAGCATCCCTGTGCATGTTACATCGAGGCGAAGCTCTACGGTTTCACTGCCCTGGCACCGCCGTCGTCGACAATGCAGCCGCGCCGCGAAGTGCCCGACCGGGAGCGCCTCGCGCGGGGCCCGGCCTACGGCCAAATACGAGAGACGAGCGACGAGAAACGAGCGACGGATGACTGGCCGACGTTCCGGCACGATACCGAGCGCAGCGGAGCCGTCAAGACAACGGTCAGGGCGACCGATCTGAAGCGCACGTGGGGCACGAACCTGGGCGGCAAGCTCAGCACACCGGTCGTCGCCGACGGCAGACTATTTGTCGCCTCGGCCGATACCCATAGCGTGCACGCGCTTGATGCCGTGACGGGCGAGCACTTGTGGAGTTTCACGACCGGCGGTCGCGTGGACTCGCCGCCGACGATCTGGCAGGGCCGGGCGCTGTTCGGCTCGGCCGACGGTCACGTCTATTGCCTAGCGGCAAACGACGGCAGGCTCGCGTGGCGGTATCGCGCTGCGCCGGAGGACCAGCGGATGATAGCCTTCGAGCAGATCGAGTCGGTGTGGCCTGTGCACGGCAGCGTGCTGGTGCTGAACGAACCTTCGGCAGCCTCAGGGCAGGCGGTGCTTTACTGCGTTGCGGGCCGCTCAATGTTCGTTGACGGCGGACTGAGAATGCTGCGCCTCGATCCGAAAACGGGACGCAAACTCTCCGAGACGATCCTCGACGACAAGGACCCCCAGACAGGAGAGAATCTCCAGGTTCACATCGATCGTCTCAACATGCCTGTGGCGCTGCCGGATATTCTGTCGAGTGACGGCAAATACGTTTACATGAGATCGCTGCCGTTCGATCTTCAGGGCAAACGGAAGTTTGTCACCTATGTGCCGGTCAGCGAACAGCAAGGCGACGACCTGCATCTCTTCTGCCCCACGGGTTTCCTCGACGATTCTCTCTGGCACCGGACGTACTGGGGCTACGGCCGCGCATGGGCATCCGGCGCCGGCGGCTACCACCAGGCCGGACGGGTAATTCCCGCAGGCCGGCCGCTCGTATTCGACGATGAAACGGTCTACGGCTACGGCAGACTTTGGCAATACTACCGCTGGACGACACCGCTCGAGTTCAGCCTCTTTGCGGCCAAGAAGCAGCCCGAGATTGTCAAGGCAGGCACTGAGCGAAAAGCCGTCAAGAAGAGCGGCAAGCGGGTCGGGACAAGGCCGGCGCCGGTCACGCGATTCGCCCAGGACTGGTCCGACGACATTTCGGTGCAGGTCACCTCCATGGTGCTGACCGACGGCGCGCTGTTTGCCGCCGGCCCGCCGGATGTAGCTGACGAAGAGGCAGCCGTCAAGACGCTGCTCGATCCTGAGACACAGAAGAAACTCGCCGAGCAATCGGCCGCCTTCGAGGGCAAACGCGGAGCGCTGCTTCTCGCTGTCTCTCCGGACGACGGAAACAAGCTCGCAGCCTACCGCCTCGACTTTGTCCCGCGATTCGACGGACTGATCGCAGCCAATGGGCGGCTCTATGTGTCGACCCTTGAAGGCGACGTGCTCTGCCTGAGCAGCGTCAAAGGCCGGCCGCTCGCACAGGCAGAAGACGCCGTCGTGGCCGCGCGCCAATAAGAGCGCGGCTTTCACGTGATGGTACTTGACGAAAGCATCCGGACAAGACATCATGTCGGTGGATTTGGTTTGCTCTGATAGGAGATACTATTTAAACAAGAGGAGTCCTGCTATGAATCGTACGGTTCTCGCAAAAGCATTGTTGCTGACGGCAATCCTGGCCCGGACACTTCCTGCCCAGACAGAGGAAAGGATTTTTCGTCTTGGGATGATCGGCCTCGACACATCTCACGTGATAGCCTTCACCCAGATCATCAATAATCCCAAGAACAACTATGTCGCCGGTTACCCCGGAGGTTCTCCTGACATGCCGGCCTCTGCGGACCGAGTCGAGAAATTCACGAATCAACTGCGTGACAAGTTCGGCGTGGAAATTGTCGATACCATCGAGCAGCTTTGCGAAAAGGTTGACGGCGTGCTACTCGAGAGTGTCGACGGACGGCCTCATCTAAAACAGGCCAGGCCGGTAATTGCGGCAAGCAAACCGCTGTTTGTCGATAAGCCAGTGGCGGCAAGTCTGCCGGATGTGATCGAGATATTCCGACTGGCCAAAGAAAATAATGTCCCCTGCTGGTCGAGTTCCGCCTACCGGTACGGCAGGGGAATTGTCGCAATTGAGGACAATGCGGACCTCGGAGAGGTAAAGAGCTGCGACGTCTTCGGCTCAAGCTCCTGGGCCGAGCATCATCCCGACCTGTATCTGTACGGAATACACCCGGTGACAGCACTATATGCGGTCATGGGAACCGGATGCCGGCAGGTCACGCGGTTTAGAACAGAGAACCTGGACATGGTCGTCGGGACCTGGGCCGATGGGCGAATCGGGACATTCAGGGACCTGCGCGGCGGCAAGAGCAGCGCCTCGGTTCGCATCTACGGAACCAAGGGCATGATCGAAGCTCAGTCCTCCGGCTA
Source organism: Phycisphaerae bacterium SG8_4 (assembly GCA_001303465.1). Taxonomy (GTDB): domain Bacteria; phylum Planctomycetota; class Phycisphaerae; order Sedimentisphaerales; family Anaerobacaceae; genus SG8-4. Next base: position 730 of record LJTR01000126.1, on the reverse strand, counting down.
CAAACCGCTCGTGGACGAGATCGTTCGCTTCTTCAAGACAGGTAAGGTCCCCGTTTCGGAACAAGAGACGATTGAGATCTATGCCTTTATGAGCGCTGCCGACGCCTCGAAATCTCAGAACGGCGAGGCCGTCTCTGTGGCCGAGCTTATAGAACAGGCCCGCAAGCTCAACGAAGAACGCCGTTCACAGAAGACGCGCCCAAAATAGGGAAGCAACAATGGCGGCCGCCGATACAAGGACAACACGAAGGGGATTTCTGCGAAAGGGCGCATCGGTCATGGCGGCGCTCACCGCGCCGACGGTGGTGCCCTCTACAGTATTTGGTTCTGACGCCCCGAGCAACAAGATCACCATCGGCTGCGTCGGCGTCGGCGGGATGGGGATGGGCAACCTGAGAGGCTTTTTGAACAAGGACGGCACCCAGATCGTGGCTGTCTGTGATGTTGTCACGTCGGGTCGGAGCGAATACGGCCCGAACGCCAACGGCTACGGCAATAAGGGCAAGGACCTGGGGCGCGAGCCCGCTCTGCAAACCGTTGAGCAATACTATTCAGGCAATCGCCGGAGTGGGCGGTGCAAGGGCTGTCAGGGCTACAGAGACTTCCGGGATCTGGTCGCGCGGGCGGATATTGACGCGGTCGTCGTTACGACCCCCGACCACTGGCACGTACCGATAGCGCTGGCGGTGGTCAGGGCCGGAAAGGACGTATATTGTGAAAAACCTTTGAG
>LJTR01000125.1 GCA_001303465.1 Phycisphaerae bacterium SG8_4 | reverse complement strand
AGCAAACCCGAAGAGGTCATACAGTCTGCGGTCCTGCGGGCACCACCATTCGACACGTGCATAATCCTCTTTCCAGACATATCCCAGGTTCCTCCATTGCTTTGTGGTCAGATTAACGTATTTGCCACGCTTCATCAGTCAATTCGCATCATAGCTTCGAGTTCGTCAACCTCCTCTTTGGTCAACCCGTCATTGCCTTGGGCTTTTTGGAGAAAGTCGATTAGTGTCCGCCGGTATTCGTCGTCGCGTTCGTCCCAATCCATGAACAGGCGAAGGGCCTCGAACGGCCTGAGCCAATAACCCTTGCGGCTGTACTTCATGCACCGTAGCGTCGATGATACGGGGCAGTGGATGTTCTTGAGCCTCAGTAGTGTGTGCTCTTCATCGTGCATAAAGTCGGCGTCTACCATAACCTCGGCCGGAGAAAGGATCGCCGCCCGAATTACGGTGAAGTCGAAATTCTCAAGGACCGTCTTCTTGTCGCCGTAACTGACAATCTTCGCTTCACGCATCGGCTTGATAACTTGGATCGGAGGCATGTAGGCAAAGTCGCCATCCTCGGGGCCTTCGTAAGTTAGGGATATGTTGTTCTCGTGCCGCACCTCCAACCCTGCGGCTTGTAGTTTGCTCTGAAGGACCTCAACCGTCTCGGGGGTTTCGCAGTAGACATCTACGTCTCCGGCCTCTATGGGTTTCTTGCGAGGCGAAGCGCACCACCGAGCGTACCCACCACAGATAAAACAATCATGAGAGGTCTCAAACTTCACCTCCTCCAAGACCGCCCAGAGGGGCCGTATCACGTCAAATCCCCTGCGAAGCGGTACTACCTCAAATCCCTCCTTTGATACGTACATCGGTTTGGACGCATTCTCGTCTGACTTATGTTCATCCTTGCTCATGTGTCACCTCCAGAAATCTCAAGTCTTTCGGGTCGGTGGCGCAGCCGGTGTAGTCTTCAAAGCGATCCCAATTATTATCACATTTATACACCACGAAAACCCACTGTTTGTTGAATCCCTTGATCCTGCCCTGCTGTTCCGACCCGGGCAGGAGGGAACTGTACTCGACCCAACGGCCGATGTGCTCGGGTTCCAGTACTATTCCCTCAAGCGTTGCCATTCCGGTTCTCCTTCCAAAAACTCTTCGACTTCGGCGGCCAAATCCTCAAATTTGACAATGAACCAGTCCTGGCCGATGAGCCAATCGAGGTACAGGATCGGGCAGTCGCAGATGCGTTCGCCCTTATGCTTCCCGAAGGGGAGTATTTTATCGCTCATGATTGCCTCCAGTTCCCCGGCTGACTCTCGCAGTCGAGGGTCATGTCGTGCAGTTCGCGGGCCTCGTTTCGCTGTTTGCACAAGGTCTCTTTTATCTTCTTCCATCCGGGCCGGCCCAAACAGACGATCTTAGCCTCTGCCTGGAGCCGCAAGATCGCTTCTAAGCGGTCCCTCTGGCCTGGCAACAATCTGCCCGGTAATCGGTCCATGAGCCACTGGTGGCTGGCGTGGGCCTCAGAATGGCACGTCTCGCAGAGGACTATGCCGTTGTGGAAGTCCCACAGGACTTTGGGGTTGTTCCGGGCCTGCGAACGCAAGACGATGTGGTGGACCTGGGGACTGGTTTTGCCGCATATCTCGCAGCAGAACCTCGCCCGGTACAGGCAGGCCTCTCTCCAGAGTTTCTCGACTACAGCCTTACTGCCCATCAGTCATTTCCTTTGCGCAGCCTTGGCAGAGCAGGCGATTCTTGCCCTTCATCGGAGCTGCAAGAGCCATCATATCGTCGTCTTGGAAATCCCGCCGGCACCAATAGCACTGTTTGACGCACAACATCCTGTATCGCTCTCTGGCTTTGCGGAACTTGCCGTACAGCATGAAATCTTGCTTGCACCAGCGAAACTTCTCTGTCTTGCGGTGCGCTGGTATTTGTTTGCTCAACTGCAACATCATATCACCTCCACAATAAAAGCGATCAGCGGCACCGTCCGTGAATTACAGCGGGAACCTCTTGATTTCTGCTCCGGGAGACGAGCAGGTTCCCAAACAAATTGTCTACGTATTCAGTCCATTGACAACCGCTGATCGCTAAAATGCCCATCTTTTCTTTCTTCTTTCATCCCGCCTTTGGCGGGGTAGGGTTCTTCTCAAGCTTCTTCTAACCGCTTGATAACCTCATTAAGCTGTTCCATTGCAATTACCCACATGGGGTGGTCCTTGATAGGAAGTTGCGGGTTCATCTTGGCAAAGTTCTGAAAATTCACTTTTGCGGATTCTGCTATTTCCCATGTACTCATAATGTTCTCCTTTCTTTAGCCCGCCGTCGGCGGGAGGGGTTTCAAATATTGCCGGGCTTCCCAGCCGCTTGGAGTGAATTTTTGATCGTGGCCACTGGAAGAAAAACACTCTCAAAACCTTCCGTTTTGTGAACCTCCGAAGAGGATTGCTTTCAAAGGGGCGGCAGTATATTTCGGCCCCGTTGGCTGGAGCAAAATGTTACGCCGCCCGTGTATCGGAATCTGTATCACCTCCTTTCTTCTATGAAACGCGATAATTCCACGGTCCTGCAAGCTCGTCTCCCGCATTCGCGCCGCCTGCCCATCCGGGGGCCATGCAGGACCTGGGGCTCAAGTATTCCAATAGTGCCCCGCAGAGCATCCGTTCTCCACGGGGCGGCCTACGATGGTTCAATAACTTCTGTCCTCGGCCCAGACTTCGATGCCGGGGATTTCAATGCCGTCTTTGCCTGCGGAAATCACAGCACGCCCGTCAATGGAATCACGCTGCCAATTTTCCTTCTTCATGGATTCCGGCACCTTGGCGTAGTCAACGATCTTCCACTGCCAGACCTTTTTGATCTGGACGGCCGTAGTCTTTTTGAAGTCCACAGGCCTCGCTACGGGGGCGAGATCCTCTACCGGCTTTACCTTCATGCCTTGAGCGGCGCGGGTCTCCTGAGCCTTCCTGCGGCCTTCCTCGATGCGTCGGGCTTTCTCTTCTTCTTCGCGCTGGATGCGCTGCTGCTCTCGGAGGTAGACGTCGTTCTGGCTGCGGATCGCCCTGACCAGATTGTTCACCTGATCGGTGATCGGCTTGACGAGTCCGTTGTTGTGCTTGATGCTGTTGTGGTGTTCCTCGTTGGCCTTCTTGCGAATCTTCTCTATTTCCTTGTTCGCCTTGCTCAGTCGAAGGGCGAGGGCCGAGTTGACTTCAAAGTCGGTCTTCGTCTCGACCGGAACGTCCAACCTCCCTTCGCCTTCCTTGATGTCGGCCTTGAAAGCCTCCATCGCTACTTGCAGGTCTTTGGCCTCGCGCGGCCTCAGTGCTGTAAGTGTCTGTTGTACTGTTTCCATAATGGTTTCCTTTCAGACTAAGATTTTTGTTTGCGCCGCTTCTTGTCGTCCGCTGCGGCTTTCGCGGCCTTGTAGTTGGCGAAAAACTCTCCCAGAGCCTCAATGGCCTCGGCTGCGGTGTGAGGTTGGTCCTGATAATCCCACGGGTTCGGTGATTCACGTTCGGGTTCGGGCGGTTCCTCCCAATAGACCATGCCCATTTCCAACAAGGCTTGCTTCAACGCGACAGTTTGTGCCGAGTTCACAGCCCACACACCATTATTGCCCTGGCCTATCCCGGTAAACCGGATTGAATAGCCGGTGTCCACATCAGTCAACTCGTATTCGACGGTGATGAATACCTGCCTTACAGTGACGTGGAGTTGTTTGTGGATCGGGCGCCAGTGCAGTCGGTGAGCCCGGAACGCTCGGCCATATTCAGCAAGGACTTCGGCGGCGCGGGTGTATCCAAACTCGATTCCCTCCGACCCTTCTGCGGGGTTCCGCGATGCCTCAAATTGTGTTATCTCATCACAGACCGCCATCAGCTTTGCAAAGAGCTTGATCCTCAACCCGCGATCAATACCGCCACGGTCTATCATTCCTGTTACGAAGCCTCTCGGCTCGGCTTTCCGGCGTGTTGCCTTCTTGCGAACCACTTTTTTCTTCGTCTTCTTTCTTGATACTTTCTTCTTAGTCATGATGACTCCTTAGTAAAACAGGCTCGCACCGGAGGGAGGGAGTAAGAAACCGATGCGAGCCAAGAGGTGATGAAAACAGCCGGCGGGGGCCATACGTGGCCGCCCGCTGACATGAAGCCAGCCTCCTGCCGGGTTGACACTACGGTATGGCAACTGTAGATGCGGAGGACCGGCAGGAGAGAGTGAAGATTGAGTTGATGTTACAGTTGCCATACGTTCAAATTAACAGTTTGGCAACCGAGGTCAAGAGTGAATCTGAGATTTTTCAAAAATACATACTCTCCCTAATAAGGGCAATCAGGGCGCCTGGGGAGCGCCCTGATATAACGACTGCCCTTGGAGGAGGGGTCTAAAACTCAAAGCCATATCCCAGCCCGAGGTACACATCATCTGGCAGGGTGTCACCAGTGCTGTATTCGCTGTATAGGTACAGGTTCTCGGCCAGTTCCATTTCGGTGCCAAGACCGTATTGCGGCTGCCAGTTCGACCAGTTGTCGTTGTCGACATAATCCAGCCACTCGATAGTCGCATAGGGGACCAGCCGGACGTTCTCCAGGCCGGGCAACGGCCAAGGCGCGGCAGGGTCCTGGCTCGGTTCCGGCGGTGAATTATCGAGTTCCTCAGCGTCGGTCCACGTCGCCACAGGGCCGACCTCGACGCCATCGACAACCTCCACGAGGAGTCTCGTCTTGAGGTCTGTTCTCTGGGCACGGCCCGCCTCGATGCTCATGCTCTGGCCGCATCCGACCAGCAGCAACATAGCCATCAGTACAATTACAGTTCTCATTGTGTCTCCTTTCTGTCAAGATAGGTCTGGCAGATGATAGCGGCAATCGCCACTATGGCCGCCACGATCAACCTCTGAAGTGTAATCTCTCCGCTGAGCGCCTTCCAGACAAAAAGCAGCGCGATCGCAAATTTCTTGTGAGCGAGTTTCTCAGCAAGGGTCTGGGTTTCCGGAATGTCCATCTGGGGCCTCCAATCGTTTGTACTGTTTCTCCAGTTCATCGAGCGCCTTGGTGCGCTCCGTATCGTCAAAAGCATTCATACACATACCCCACTCCAGGCTGAACCAGCACTCGCAGTCGTCGTGATGCTCCTTCTTGAACCGCTCGAAGGCCAGGGCGAGACTGTCCCTGATGTCTTTGATGAGAACGAAGTGCTCGGAGACTTTCATTGTTTCGTAAGTTCCTTGATCTCTTCGAGTTCGGTTTCCTGTTGTACAATCTCCTGGGCGAGTTCGAACGACTCGGCCTGGACGTCCTGGTATATCTCAGGCATGGGCTCTGCCTCGACCCTCGGTTCCTTGAATCTGTCGATCATGATCCAGGCAATAATCAGAACCAATATCAACAGCAGTTCGAGAATCCTTTGCGCGTGCTCCGGTTTGCAGTTCATTTCCTTAGCTCCAGCCGGATGTCTTCCAACGTCTGTGCGTTAGCGGCAACGCCCTCGCGTATCCATCGCAGGTCAGTCTGCACTGTTCGGATGGCTATCTTGCAATCGGCCAACTCCTTGTCGGTCTCGATGCTGCGAGCCAGATGCTTCGTCAGTGCTTGCTGTAAGTCCTGCTGATCATCCTGGACTTTGGTGAACAGCATCACTGCTGCCACCAGGGCGACTACCAGGGGCCATAACGATCTAATCCACACCAGCATTTTGTTCTCGGGCGGCATAATTCCCTCGGCTTTATTCTTCTATGTCTAAATCTTCGAGCCTTTGCTTCAGTCGTTTGCGTACCTGATAAGGCGACATTTGTTTTTGCAGTTTCTCGTACAGTTCCGGGTCGTTCTCAAGCCACGGGCGCGACATTGAAACGAGACTGCTTACCGGCGCGCCCGCAAGATACGATGAGACCGTCAATATGTCTATTGCTAAACGGTCGGCGTTGTCGTCCCAATCCGGATCACCGTCAATATATTTCTGAACCATTGTACCCAACTGGTCTAGAATCCGCTCGGACCTTGCGACGACCTGAGCCAATGGGTTGCGCTCCAGAACGCTGCGGGGCGTCCTCCTGTCCATGATCCTGGCAACCAATCGTTCCACCAGCGGACTCAAGACGACTCCCGGTGGACCCAGGTTGATCACATCATATACAAGACGCTCGGGTATCTTTGGCCGATCATCGTCGTCTTCGTCGGGGCCGCCAAGGCCTGCGAGGCGAGGGGCATTCTCTACTGCCGCCCAATACAATTCCTTGATTACCCGGTAGACGAGCAATGACGATATGATCGCCGCATAGGACAGAGTCAACTGTTTGTTTGCTCCCGGCAGGCTGTTTTCCACGGCCGCCAAGGCCCGACGATGGCTGTTGTACATGGCTTCGATTGGAGAACGGAATGCCATCAGGAACCTGGTCAACTTGGCTTTAGACGTCAGAAGTTCTGATCGCAGGAATGGTTCCCAATTCGGCTGCGTTAAGGATAGTTCCAAGGCCCTGCGCTCGACGGCGGACCAGTAATCCTTGTGGTCGGCTTTGAGTTTCAATTCTGTCTCGACGTAATCTTTGGCCATGCGCCACGCCTTTTGGAGAACGCGATTATCAGTAGCCATCTGCAACCGCATCGGCTGGTTGAACAAACCTCGGTGGTCGAAGAAGAAGTTGTCCACGGCGTCGGTGGCTGCCACGTCGCCTATGTCCCTGTCCATCCTCCCGGAGGCGTGACGCTTCCACAACAGGCCGGAATGCTCGTCAATTTCCGCCTGGGTTTCTTCGGAATAGATCGCCGCATGCTTGAAATATCGGACTGGATCGACCGAAGCCAACATCGGCTCGCTGGCGTACTGAGCCAGGATTGATCCAAAGTAAAGACCCAGGACCGACCGACCGTAGTTGCGCATCAAGGCGCCGCTCCACATTTCCAGCGCATCTCGAGAAGTCGCGGCCTGCTCCATCCGCAGGAAGGTGTCGATGATCTGATCCATCTCGTCCATGCGGCCCTGCCGCTTCATGGCATCCTGCCAATCTTTGTTCGCAAGAATGCTTTTGGCGTTGAACAATGGCAGGAGCATCTTGGCGTAGGCGGCACTCTGCTCTATCGAGTCGCCGAGTTGGCCGAAGAACGGCGTGAGCCACAAGGGCTGGCTACCGCCCTGGCGTTCTTTGGTGAAGCCTCTTTCACTCAATGGGATGTTGGCCTTCGCCCCACCCAAAGATCGCGGGAGGACCCTGTGCATGGCCCAATAGCGTGGGACTCTGAACAAATCGTGATTGTAGATTCGCAGGGATGTTTCGGACAAGGCCCGCTTGGTGTGCTCATCGAGAACTGCGTTGGCAATGTCGGCGGCGAGCTTATGCTTCTTGCCCAGGGGCTCAACCAACTGGCCTAGTTGCTCGAGGGATAGCGGCCCGGTGGAATGGTGGAAGGTCCGCCATTCGCCCCTGGTGAATTTGCGGGTCTTCCACTGATACCCCATCTGGGCGGCGGCCCGGTTGTCCGGATTGCGCAGGTCCATCAGGATACTCAATAACTGTTCTTCGTTGAGTTCGACGGGTGTATGTTCCTTGGCGTTGACGTCTGGAATCCCCGGATATTTGTGGGTGGTTTTTCGCCACTTCTTGACCAGTTTGTAGTCGATGCCTGCCTTGTCGAACTCAGTCTGGACGAACTGTTTTATCTCCCGCTCAAGAACGTAACGCTGACTCAGCCCTTCGAGTACATCCCACAGCAGGAAGTTGGCCGCCGTGTTGTCGAATCCGCCGAAGGTCCTGAAGATGGCAGTGGGCAGGGTTTCGCCGGCCAGTTGGGACATTCTCTTTGTGATGCCGGCCTTGGAAGGAACTTCTCCCTTTTTCGCTCTCGGTGACGGTTGGATTTGCTCAATGATAGTCGCAAGAGCCTCCTGTAATTCCTGAGCCTCGCGCTTGCCCATAAGGCTGTTCTTGAGTTCATTGTGCGCAACGAGCAGGGCCAGGGACTCATTGATTGATTCGATCTCCTGGGCGGTCATATCCGGCAGTGGAGTCTGGCCGAGCCGCCGTAGTTCGGATATTCGTCCTTGTGGTATCGCCAGAAACTCCAGGACGGTTTCATTCGTAAGATCGGGATCGGGTTCCTGGAGTACACTGAGTCCATCGGCCAGAGCGTCTGTCAATTCGTGAATCTTCGCCTGAAGACCTACAAGATCGCTGCGTTTTCGGGTGGTCATCTTCGAGGGGTCTATGGCGCCGACGATCTGCTCGATCCTGCGGGCATACTCAGGCCTCATCCTGCCGAACGTCCCGCCCTTGGTTCCATAGACTTTCCGAAGATCGCGGATGGTATTCTTATAGTCGGCTATGGCCTGGGCCTTGCGGAGATTCTCAGCGGCCATGTCGGTGTAGAGTAATGCCGCTTCGAAGTTCTTGATGTTTGTTACGTCTCTTGATTGGGGCCTGATCTTCAAGAGATAACCCATCGCCACGTCTTTCTCTCTTGAGGGCGGCAGGGACGCCCGGAGGAATTGACGCAATTCCTCCCGGAGGGCGTCGACGTTTTCGAGCTTGTCCTTGAACTTCTGGCGGACCTGCTCGACCTTGTCGGTGAGGATCGGGCCTTTGAGTTTCTCGCGGTAATCAAAGGCCTCTTTCGCCGTGAGCGATGCCTGTTTGATGAACTCCACGGTCTTGTCCGTCCGGACTATCGTGAAGTGCCCGGTCATCGGGACATGCTCCATGATCTGCCACTCGCCGGGCTTGACCTGGGACAAATAGACATCTTGGTGCGAGCGTTCGGCCTTAACCAGGGCGGCCGCTATCATCTTATCGTAGGATTCGAAGCCGGCCTGGGCAGCGCCTACGCTCTGAGACATCTGCCAGCGGGCATGGGTCTGTGAGATTTCTGGACTGATCGTCTCGCCGGATTCGATGGCGGCTTGAATTGCCTCGTGATATGCCCGGCGAATACCAGGTTCCCCTATTGACAGTTGCGGCCGGAGAAACTGTTGAGCCACCTTATCCATCGTATCCTGCTTGACTTTTCGTTTGCCGGAAAAAATGTCCTGTGCCACAGTAACCACCCCTCCCGGCAATGCGGATCGACTTGCTCTTAAGGCCCCCGTTTCAATGAGGGCCATTTCTTTCGAGAAGGCTTCGTCTATGCGCTGCTTGGTATATCCTTTTCGTCCAGCGTACCATCGTTGAATTTGTCCAAAATATCTTGGACTTGTTGCTCGGATAATTTCGTAGATTGGGTGATATAGTTCTTCGGCAAGTATCCGAGCTCTACGAGCGTCCTCAATGTATATCTCGCTAGTGATTCGTCCGCTATCCCTATCGAAATATGTTCGCCCGAGGATTTGGATATTTTCGTCTTTGTAGTCATCGTACCATTCCTTACCCCGATTTTCGATTATCTGTTCTGCCGTGGGCTTCTGTGGATATTGGCCCGGCATCATCTTGATGGCAGTGTTTCTCTTGGTGTAACCAGCCTGCCGGTGCTTCTTTATTAACAGGTCCACATCGCCCTGCCGGGTCAAAGGGGGGGCCTGGACGAACATTCGCGGGGCAATATCTATCGAACGTACACGCACCACCTGTTCATCATAATCCGGAAAAGCCTGCAACCGAGGCATGGTGTGGAGGTCGTACTGATGATAGTCCTTGCCGGTTCTGGCAATGAGATATTGCCGCCGCTTAGCAATTGCCTCTTCTTTGTTCCGACTCTGACCAACATCGCGTTGTTGTTCGCCGGGCAATGTGACCTTGGCTCGCCATATCTTTTTGCTCGGCAGCCAACTGACCCCCTGGTCCATGCGAATGAATGGATTTGCCTGGATTGCTGCGGCCTGCTTCTGTTCCCAGATTCCAATGGCCGCCCGATGGAGGAGTTTGCGGGCGTGCTCCCATGCCTTTTTTGTGGCCTTTTCAAAGGCAGGACTAGAAAGCATCTGGTCCCAAACATAAGGGAATGGGTCGATGTTGTCTCTGTCTGCCTTGTCTAGTAATTGTTGTAAGCCGACTATCTGGTCCGACGACAGTCGGGAGGCAGGCACATCAATCACGTTTCCTTCATATTCAAATTGGCCGCTACGTTTGTTTTGGAGCAGGACCAACGTCATATCTTCGACCATTTGATAAGGCAACTCTGCACCTGTACCTGTGATCCGGGTGCGTCCCACAAACGGCCAGTTCGCGTGATATGGTGCGTTTGGACCCTCCTCAGCCATTCTTTGAAAGGACAACTCAGTGGCATTTCGCAATGGCAACGGCAGTGCGCTTGTCATCGAAAACACTTCGCCCCTGGCGATTTCGCCTAACTCGGCAAGGTACTCCATTGAAACAGGTTTGTGCTTGGCATCTTTGGGATATTGAGTAATGCCAGCGGGCCTGCCTCGCTCAGTAGCCAACTCCGACCTGACCTGGCGAAGGACAAACGACGGTGAATTTATTGAACCCACGAGAAACATCTGCGCCGCAAGTCGCCATTCGGCCAGTTTTTTTGCATCCATACCCGCCGCTTCAGCGTCAGCCTCTATCTCTGGTGTTACGCTCGCTTTCTTTACCGTGTCATAGGCAAAGACGCTCCCTGCCGCTTCTGGGCCGCCGTCCGTTGCCAGTTTTTGCAGGCCAAAGACATAAAGTCTCGCGAGCATTTCCGAGGTGTCCAGTCTGTTCTTATGAGCGACCCTCGCTGCTATGTGATACAAGACCGTTTCTGGAAACGTCGGTGAACTGAATTGTTCGTCTATAGCCTGGAGCATCTCAACGGTTGAGTTTTCGCCCCGCTCCATTATTGTCTGGCGGTGGGAAGGCACGTTGCCTACCGACTCTCGTGGACCTTTTTTTTGCTGCTGCTCCTTGTACTCCTCGAAGGTCATTTCGTGGGTGGGTTTGGTCGGTGGTTCTTCTACAGTAGGTTCCGGCCTGCGATAGACATCAGCGGGCCGAACCCATCTTATATCCCAACTCTTCTGTAGTTCTCCTATTATCTCCTGACCCCTGGTAAAGCCTTCTTGTGCGCCTGGTTCGATGAACTCGGATGCTTTCATTTGGATAGAACGACCAGACTCAAGATATTCTTGCCACTTTTCACCCAGAGCACGCAGGGCTTTGCCTTTCTCAAGGCCCACAATGTCACCCAATTCAAAAGGTTCCAACCCTCCTTTAAAACCTGCGGTTTCAATTACTATGTCGAAATCGCCAATTTCATCAATAATGCGCTCGATAGCATTTTTGCCATCGGCTCCTCGCACTAATTCTTTCCATGTAATAGCAGCACCAGGGCCTATTTTCCCCCGTTTTTCCCAAGATTCGCTGATGGTCATCATTGCAATCTCGGGTATTGGATAGTCCCATATCGGCCCCAGAATCTTCCTCTTGCTTTCATCGTCAAGCCGGCCAAGTTCATGCCACTGTCGCATGAGTTCTATCTGCCAGTTTTCATCAGGTGCCTTGGGTTCTCTCCACTGCTGCGCAGCGAGTCTCTTTTCAGCACGGATCAGGTTTTGAACATCGCGCAGTTCTGCCGGTGTGCCTTTTTCAAGGATTTCCCGCAGTTCTTGCGGGGCTACAGCCTTCAAATCGTCGATGTTTTGCTCGGAATACCCCAATTCCTTGAGTCTTTGATGATCTTCGGCGGATAGCTCTACAGGCCCCTCACCCGCCGCAGGAGCGGCGACCCCCTCTGCCCCTACCGCAGGTGCTTCCTCGCCGGCGGCCTTAGTAGCGGCTGCCTCCGGGGCCAGATCGGCTACTTCCTGGGCTATCTCAGCCGCAGCCCGCTCGTAGATAAGGGTCTTGATCTGCTCCTGGTCCGTGATGTTCTCTGCCTTGGCCTGCTCGGCCACCTGATTGACTATTGTTTCGGCCCACTCTCTACGGTCTCGAGGGGCTACTGGCAGGGGCAGGCCTTCAATGGCCTCGATTAACGTCGACGCCGCTGCCTGCTTTTGCTCCACAGAGGGTTCTGCCGTCGAGAAGATCGGCATGGCGAACCCGAAGAACTCGGCCTTTTCGTTCTCTCGAAACTGAGAAACGACCTCGGAGGGTTTCCCGAAGACCTTTTGCAGGTCCGCCGGCGGGACCTCTGCCTCCTCCGGGAAAAGCGTCTTATCGGCCAGGGCCTGATTCGCCGCCTCCTCACCCTCGACCTTCGCCTTGGTGAGGTAGGCATTGGCCCATGCCAGGCCCGGCCCTTTGCGCAACTGGACCGCCTTTTGAGCGACCGGTTTCGAGACGCCTACATCCTCCTGGATCATCCGGGCCATCTGAATGCGCGAGACGGCCTGGCCTATATGGGAGATCGTCACCTGTGCGCCTCCGGGAGCTGCCAGAACGCCCGCTGTTATGTGGATTTCATCCAAGTCCTGCTTCAGGCCGGCTACCAGTCTGTCTTCCCACGGCGCATCGGCCGGCAGGCCGAACGTCTCGGTGCCGGTAATTCCGTGAAGGATTGTAGCAAGTTCCTCTTCGGTGAGTTCTCCGAGCATTCCGTGCCACCCGTGACGTGAAGCAGTGTTCTTTACGAACATCGACCAGGTGTTCTTCGGGCTGGCTTTCATCCAGACTTGGCCGAATTTCTCGACCAAGAGTTTGCCAAACGGTAACTTCTGAAAGCCTTTGCCGGCGGCGCCAATAATCCCGCCACCGGCCTGCTCGCTCCCGTATTCAATCGCGGTCTCGCCCCATCCATACAGAGTTGAATAGGCCCAGCCGCGCCCGTGCTGCATCTGCTGCTCCATGGTGTTCTTGAACGTGCGATGCACCATTAGTTGAGACGTTATTGCGCTGCCCACAAACCAGCCTGCGACCTTCTTGCCGATGCGGTTCTTCATGTGCCGTTGCAGCATTTTGCGGGCACTCACGTTCGTATATCTGTAGAGGCCCGCGGTGCTGGCAATCTCAATACCCCACGGAATCAACTGCTGAAGACCCTTGCCGTATTTGAACCAGTCGCTATCCTGATTCTCTTCAAGTTCGGCCATCCTGTTGTAGAAATCGCCCCAGGTCTTCAGATCGCGCTCACGCAGGCGTTCCGCCGTTATGTCCTCGGCTATTTGCTGATCGGTGAGTTCGTCGGGAATACCAACACGCATCGGCTTGAAATCCGTCAGAGGCAATGTCCAAAATGGGTTTCCGCGCATCAGTTTGGCGCGTTTCTCTCTGGCCATTGCCTCATAATCGAACTCGGGGTCATCCAGCCTGACCTTCGCCATATAGGCCGTACCAACCTCTATTCCCCCGGCTATAGAGGACGCCCACGGGAGTATGTCTATGGGATGGCCGGCGAATCCTCGCTTTAACTCCTCTAGCCGACCCCGCTTTTTCGATCTGTCTAGGATGTCAACAATGGGGTACGCCTCTTCCGGCGGCAGCGGCGGTAGTGCCTGAGAATAGTCCCATGCCTTTTGTAACCGTTCTTTGTGGGCTTCGGGAGTTTGTTGGGCCTCGCCGACCAGGGAATCTACATAGCGGTCCCAATGCTGATCAATCAGCAATCCGAACTCCGGCC
>LJTR01000174.1 GCA_001303465.1 Phycisphaerae bacterium SG8_4 | reverse complement strand
CGATGCAGTCAAAAGTCTTTCGTTCATTGCCGTCGGTGAACTCGATTTCCTGCCTCGTTGCCTGGCCCTTACTCTGCTTGCTTCGGCTCAGGAAATCTGCGAATTCAGTCTTGTCGGTGCCTATCAGATCGTCGAGATGTTTGTGCTGCGACTGCCTGAAATCGAAATTGAACAGCCGCCCGGCCGCTTCGTTCGCCATCAACAATTTGTCGAATTCATCGACAACTATGACGGCATCGCGAATGCTGTAGATGATCGCTTCGGTGTTTTGCGTGCGTTTTTGCGAAAGCTGAATCTGAAGCTGCAAATCCTTGACCTGCTTTGCGTACTCGCCGGTGCGAGTTGTAAGCTCGTCCATACGCTCGGCAAGTGCTACGTGTAATTCGTTTGCCTTTGACACCGTTGGCAGGGCGAAAAGCCTTTTGCTCCGACAGAGGTCATCCGTTTTGTCGTCAGTAGTGATTCCGGCAATGGACGTGATCACTTCGGCCAGCCCTAGCCAGTTCCAGCCGAGTAGAATCACGCCCAATGCCGAAGCAATGCAATACGCCGGCACAACAGGTATCCGCTCCAGATACCCGCGAGCATGCGGACCTTCCTCGTCTCCGGAGTCCCGCCATTCGGTCAGGCCCACCGTTAACAGGCTGCACGCTACTGTTAGCGCGACTATTGCATATAGACTTTTTCTGAATCTCAAAACAATTGCCCCGATCGTGCTTTTACTTCAAGTCGCCGTTCACCTTCCCGACAATGGCTATTTCCCCGACCATGCAGGATCGTCCTCGGTGTCGGCACTCTCTATGACCATGCCTTCGGCCGCATCAGCATCTAGTTTGTCCTTCAGCCTCAGAGCCTCGGTGTATGCCGGGCGGAGCTTAAGCGAGATCTCCAACTGTTTCCTTGCGCCAGCGATGTCACCTTCGATGTAGCATTTTGCAGCTTCCGCATAGGCTTCTTCAGCCATTTTGGTTCTGCTAATGCTCTGCATAGCGTCCTTTGCGCCTTCGGTCCTTCGACGTACGTCTTCGGCACTCTCGGTGCTCTCAAGTTCGCTCGGACGGTCTATTATGCGCGTCGTGATCAGGACTATAACTTCCTCGCGCTGGTTGGCGTCCGAAGTTCCTCTAAACAGACCGCCTACAAAAGGCAAATCGCCCAGCAGTGGAACCTGATTCCGTGTAGTGGTTATGACATTTCTGAACAGGCCGCCGATGACGATTGTCTCGCCGTCCTTGACAACGACATTGGTCTTCATCTCAACTGTGCTTTCAGTCGGAACACCATCTTCATTGAGAACCGCCGAACTATCCTTCGGATAGATCTCCATCCGGATGTAGCCGTCGTCGCCTATGTAGGGTCTGAACACAAGTTGCGTACCGGTTTGCAGGAACTTGACCTCGCCTTCGCTAGCGACACCGGCGGAACTGATTGTCGTGCTGCTTCGATAACCAAGATTGGTACCGATCAGAACGGAACCTTCCTGTTTGTTGACGGTCATGATCTTGGGATTGGCAAGCACGGTTGTGTCGGTAATCTGTTCCAATGCGGTTATGAACACCCTCATATCACCCGAAGTGATCCCGAGCCTCAGGCCATTGCCGCCCTGGCTGGCAAAACCGGAAGTCTCAATGGGCGTGCCCTTGGTTAGGTTGTCAGGAACCTTCAGACCGGCGATAGGTTTCGTTGCTGCTGTACCTCTGGAGATAGTGCCTCCGCTGACGATGTCATCAGTTGCCGATACACCTGTCAGGCCGACACCGGCCGCCAGGTTCCAGTCTACGCCCAACTCCATCCCCTCGGTCAGCAGAGCGCTGAGTATTGTCGCTTCGATCAAGACCTGTTTGGGCCTGACGTCAATGACGTCCAGCAACGCTCTGACTGCTTCAATGTTCTCAGGGTAGTCGTAGATCACAATGGTGTCGTGCAGTGCCAGCGTGTCGCCGCCGCCGCCACTGGAACTTATTCCGGATCCTCCGGCCGAGCCACCGCGACCACCGGCGCCACTTGAAGAGCCTCCGGCTCCGGCTGAAATCCCCTTCTCTGCCGGGCTGGTAACCTGAACCGCCCCGGAACCGCTTAGCAATGGTGTGATGAGGTTCTGAGCCTCTGCGGCGGTGATGTAATACAGGGTAAAAACATTGTACACCATACGATCCTTGTCTTCCTTGATCTTCTTGTATTCCTCATTGGTATACACCTTGACCAGGTTGCCCATTTGCTCGTATTTGAAGTTCTCGCCGAGGATAGCAACCATCGCCTCCTCAAAGGTAACGTTGGACAGGCCTCTGAACGCCAACGTGCCGTCAACGCCCGGCGTGGGCACAATGTTCTTCTCGTACGTGCTGCCCAACATCGCCAAAGCCTTGCGAATACTGAACTCTTCCTCGAATTTAAAGGATTGAATGGACTTGCCGCCAGATGTATCCGTACCGGCGGCCACGACGGTCATAACTGCTACCAGCACAATGCTCCATAGGTACAACTTTGCTCCAATCATGATCTTGCTTTTTGGACTCTTGTCACAATACATAACTTGGCTCCTTTTTCATTTCACAGATCAAGACATCGAAGCTCAATGGTCAACGGTCAATCACCAACCGTCGACACCGGCATGAGCTTCAACGTTATCTCAGCTTTTCCACATTTGATGACAACAGTGTTTTCTTCTATCTCAACCACTTCACATTCATACATTTGGTTTCCATCCTTGACGAGCATCTTGTCCCCTATCCGCCGGACTTGGCCGTTGACAAAAGCTAGGGGATTCGTACTCACCATTGTCGCTTCCAGCTTCAGCTTCTCAGCAACTCTTTTGATCAATTCTTCATTACCATTTGTTGACACGATACTCACTTCTTCAATACCATCTGGTTTTCGTTCTTGTCCGCCTATAAAATGCTGCCAGCCGTCCGAAGCAAAAAAGTCCCTTACTATCACGTCATTGCGGCCGGCGACTTTTGGCAATTCCACAAAGGATACTCTGTAGTTCTCACCGAGTGGATCCTCGGTGCTCGACGGTTCGGTCACAGGTTCCGCTTCTGCGGCCTGTGGCGTCTTCTTGGTCAACACCCTGATCCACATAAATGCCATCAAGGTAATCAGACACAGCGCCGTTACGGTCTTCTTATCCCCAGTCAGTCGCCCTAGTACCTTCCTGGCGCCGGTACTTTTGCTTTTCACGTTTTGTCTCATCTGGGCTTTTGCCTGTCGCTTTCTCTCTTATCCCTGTCCGACCTTTGCCCTGTAATAGACCACTGCTTCGGTCTCCATACTAACCTGGCCGCTATAGCTGTTGTCGTTGCTAAGCGTCACCTTTTCGATGCGAACCAACCTGTCCTGGGTTTGCAGTTGACGATAGAATTCGGACATCTGCGCCAATTTACCCTTGCACCGCATGATGACAGGAATGCAGTTGAACTTGTCGGCTTCTATTTCCTCGCCCGGCTTGATCTCCTGCTCGTTCAGATCATGCTCTTTCATCAACTCGGCAATTCTCTGGAGGAACACACCGTGCTCCCTCTGGCCGGGTATGTTTGCCTCGTAGTCTCTGAGCCTGGCCTCAAGCTTGAGTAGTTGCTCTTTGAGCAGGGGCAATTGTTTGGCATCGGCAGTACCCTTGGCAATCGTAAGCATCCGTTCGGACTTGGCCCGCTTGGCGGCTCTTGTCTCGCTGCGCAGGGGCAGATACCAGAACAGCACAAACACGCAGACAATCGCTGCGGCTATGACACATATTGTTATTTGTTGTTTGTCCCGAAACCGCATCTTCTATTCTCACCTGCTTACATATCTAGATAATTCGCCAGATAGCAATGTATCTCAAACTCACTGACAGTAATGTTTGCTCCGGCGTCAGGTCTGCTGCCACTTTTCGACAGGATGCTTTCGACATTCACCTCTGCGCTTCGCGAAAAAGACAGAACAACCTGACAGAAATACGGTGAGTCTTCCAGCTTGCATATCAAGGCTGCCACGTCGCTTGCATCCGCCGCCACGCCGCCAACCACCACTTTGAACCTCACCTGGCCCAGCGGCAGTCGCTGATTCTTGTCGACCTTGATTCGGACCGCCCTGACAACAGCCGAGCCGCCCGCCGATGCCTTGTCTTGCTTTTTGTCCGGAAACTTCTCGGCGACAAGCTCCACCTTGTTGACAACTATACTTTTTTCAATCAGAAAGCTCATTTCCCCCAGGACACCTGCAACTTCGATCCTGGAGTCGATCTGTTCTGTGTACTCGACTTTCTTCTTAGAGCTTTTCAATTTGTTCTGAATCACAGCTAGCTCTGCCGAGACTTTTTCGGCCTGAGTATGCATCGCAGACATATCATCAAATTCGGCACGGGCCTTCGCTATCGAACGCGTGGCAACGAAACTCCAGACGACCATCACAAGGAATACACCGCCCAGAGCCATGTATTGCGTGCGATAGCTGACCTCGCGCCGAACGCCGTTCTTGTACCATTCTGGAAGAAAATCAATGTCTTTCATGATTGTCTTGCGACCCACTGTCTTGCCTGGCTCTCGTGGCTTTTCGCTTGATTCCAACCCTTCAGGCTGAGCCCTATGGCCACGGCCCATTCACAAAGCAGACCTCGCCTGTTGCCGTCAAAATTGGAGCTCGGACTGTCGCTTGGCAAATCGAAGCCCCTCAACGGCTGTGCCACTTCGATCTCGACCGTCAATTGAGCTCGTAAGACGTCCAGTAAAATATCTTCGTATGCCCCCCCTCCGGCAAAAGAAGCCCGCTGGACACGTTTGCCTCTGAATGTTACCGTATAGTATCTAAGACATAATGATATCTCTCTCGCCAGCTTCTCGGAGACCGCACTTATGGCATCAACCACAATCTGCTGTGTCGATGTGTCCAGATTCTGGCCGTTGTCGGTGGGCTTTTGATTTGCGGGCTCGGCCTTGGATGCCAGAGCCCCTTTCTCGGCTCGAAGCGACTCTCGCAGCATTTCAGCTTCGCCCGAGCTGATGCCCAGTTTTGTCGCGACTTCCTGAATGAAATTTTCCCCGCCGATCGGTATCTGCTTGACGAAGCTGATCTCTCCTCCGCGACCGAAAACCACGGTGGTGAAGCGGCTTCCAACGTCCACGAAAACCGAGGTGCAATCCCAGTCCTCCTGACGTCTCAGTGACCTCTCGAAGCTTCTAAACAGCGCGCACGGAATCGTGTCTATTGCCGCCGGTTTGAGCCCGGCTTGCTCTATAGTCTCAATCTGGGTCTTGACTGTCTCGTAATCTGTGGCCAGCAGAATCAGCTCATTCTTGACTTCATTGCCCTGCCGAACGCTGCCTGCGACCACGTAGTCCATTGCGTCCTTTTCGGGATCCAATCCGAAACGCTGGACAACTTCTTTCCGCAAGGCCTGTTCGATCCCATCCTCCTGCGCGTCGGCCAAACGCAGGCTTGTGATTCTCAATTTGCCGTTCGGTACACAGCAAACAACATTTCTTCCTTGAAACTTCCCTCTCCCAAGCATTTGTTTAATTGCCGAAACGGCAAAATTCTTTCTTGCCTGCTCGTCCTCCCTTACGCCGGCATCGACTCGCATTTCGTCCGCGGCAAGAACAGACACCTGCTCTCCGTCAATCGCCAGTTGGATCATCTTGATAGAATTGTAACCTAGGTCCAATCCTATCGGCCGCAAACCCCGAGTTTTCAAACCCCAGCTTGTCATCTACTTCTGTTCCTCTTTTATCCTGGCTTCTGTCAAAATCGCGCAAGACTGTTGTACTCCCACAAACAACTCGCGGGAATCTACATCATGTGCGTATTAGTTCTCAGTTGACCGAGACGTATCCCGTGATCGGCTCGACCGTGATTGTCATTGTCGTGCTGCCCGCCTGCAGGCTGACCGTGCCTCCGCTATCGGGACTCCCCAAGCTATCGAATTCGACATCAGGATTTCCGCTGAAATTCGCGCCGGTGATGTCAACCCTGTTGAGCCTTGTATCGCCGCCGAAGTCAACAACGTAATCAAATCCCTTCTTCACTGGATGGGGTATTACGTTGTTTGCCTGATCTTCCACCTGGTAGCTGTCCGCGTTCTGATCGAACCGCACTGAATAATTCTGTCCTCTGCTGATTGCCATACTCTTGGCATACTCCAGGTCCGCGGCGATCATGCTTGCCGCTGCGCGGATCTGCACGCTGGAGGCCGAACTCATCATAGGCACCACCGTAAGAGCTGCTATTGTGATTATCACCAGCACAATCAGTATCTCGACCACGGTGAAGCCACGCCTTGGAGCGGGCAAATCGCTTGCGGCTGCCTCCTCGAGAAAACGGTGACACGACCCTCTCGCCGGATATGTTAGATCTGCCATTTCGACCAGCCTCCTCTTCTTGTTTCGGCACATCATCACCCTCCTCCGTCCTTTTTTTCGTCCTCTTTGACGTGCATCTTTACCGGCCGGCCAACCGCCTTGCCTGCCTCGCTGCCTGCCCGGTTTTGTCCTGTCTTTTAGGATTCACAAGACCGCCCGTTTTTGATCGTGTGCTTTCTCACTTTCAACAAACAAATAAGACCGTACAGATGTCATTTCCCGCGCCTTCGGCAGTTAAAGCCAACAGAATTGGCACAATCGTCACAACAACCCGACATGAATAATCGGACCATTTCGATGCCCACCGGGGCACCGACACGGCTTTGGTGTCATAAACATATTTTCGATTTTTCTTTTCATCACACGCAAAGGCCGATAAGCGTCTGTAATCTTCCGCTGCGGCCCGGAGCCTCTTGGGGCCCCTATCTTCTCTCTATGCTCCTGAAGAATGCTCCGCCCGCCGGCCCCCATCTTCTTGGAACGCCGGTCGCCGACCAGGTCTCAATCGACGCGATCGCCGGAGCAGCGGTGATATTGACCAGAACCTTATCCGAAGTTACACCACCGTTGCCGATGAACAAACCGCCAATCACCTGGATGCTGGCACTCGTTGCGTTCGGATCTGCCGTTATCTGCTGGTTAATTTGAGCAAGCCCCCCGACCACCAGAGAGCTACCGTCTTCCATCACCACTTGCCCGGTGACCAGGAGAGCCGGAAAGTAGGGCTCAGCAGTGATTACGTTATTCACTCCGCTGATTCTCAACGTTCCATCAACGACAAGTGTACCGTTGACAGTCACATTACCCGGCATATTGACGTCGCCCATGTGGTACCACACTCCGGTCAGATTGCTCGGCGTAGGGATATTGACATCAATAATCTGTTGTGCTGGATAAGACGTTGAACCTATGCAATATGTTGGCTCAAAGTCGGCGACTGCAAGGTTCGGCCAAATTACATCGGCCTCGGCAGCAGGCTCTTTCTGCCCTTGAGGGTGTGTCCCGCCTATCGCGCCGACGGCGAACACATCACCGTTGATATCGCCGTTATTCGTTAAATTGCCGCCGCAATAGACATCCCCGTTGATGGTCATTTGCGGCCACATTGTGGTGTCCGAACCGGCCCAATAAGCTATGCACGGATCAAGCCTCAATGTTGCTCTCAAATTGCTCCTGCCGATCCTCTCGCCACCGCTCAGCCTGTATGAATTGCAGTCTATGGTATAATTGCAGCGATACGTCGGGTCCGTACCGTTCGGGTCCGTATCGCGGGTGACCACCAGATCGTAATAATCCGCACTACCCGCGACCAGTTGCTGAGCCGTCGCTGTCCAATCTTCCGAACCTATATCCTGGGGATTTAGAATGAGTCCTCTGGCATGTTCCAAACCGGATTCGGCCAGATAATCCATTTGTGTTCGCATTACCATGTTCTCACCACAGGCCAGCTCAACGTCGCTGCGCGACAAGAAGCCCAATGCCATGACCGTTATCACCATAACGATCATTAGCACCGCAAGCAGTGCGAAACCCTCTCTGGCGGTTATGTTCTTGTTTGCATTCATGCTAATCATCATCACCAAATTCTACGATGTCATCGCTGTCGTTGAGAAGATTTCCCGCCCAGCCGAGAAGCGCAGCGTTTATTTGATACGGATGAAGAACACCGTTCTCTGGAACGTCAAACGAGACAGTCACGAACCTGCTCCTGGGCGGCAGCGCAGGGAGAAAACCAAACTGAACGTTGCTGCACTCAGGGACCAGAACAGTATATCTTTCGGTGCAGTTCGATATGAACCATGCTTTGAGTCCGCTGATCATGGCCAGCGATAAGCCGATCGTCTCAAACCCGACTGGAACATCGGTAAACTCCAGCAATCGGATTGTGTTAGCGCCTGTCTCGATATAGACAAGTTCGCCAATATTGATCTCATTGTCCCCGCCGGGAGTGTCGTCGGCTCGCCAGAGGAGCATCTCCTCATTGGTTACATGGCATATGAGCTTACTGTGCCGAATAAGGTCAGAGATCTTCATCGTTGCGAAACGTATCTGAGCCTGTTTTACGCTCGTATCGTCCGTCGTCTTGTTCGCCGAACTCACGGCAAAAGCCAAGGTCGCCACGGCAGTCATGACTATGCTCGTAACAATCATGGCCACCAGCAGCTCAATCAGCGTAAGACCGTTTTTGTATCTGGTATCACTCATTTGCTCACAAGCCGGTTCATAGTCGCAATCACTCTGCCGCTATAATATGCCCGTACCGTAACACGAATGAATTTCGGAGCCTCCGAGCCACTTTCCTGCGGAACATATACGTATTCGCAACTCGCGTCTCTGCCGAAATTTGCATAATTCGAATCGGTAAATACCTGCCCGGCGGCGTCCTTAACCTGGCCCTGAGGCTCGGAGTAGCCGTCATAAAGCGCCACTATTTCCTCGAAGGGTGTATTGACGATTTCCTCCGTCAAGTCGCTCGCCAGTTTGGCACCCAGCGTCTTGCGAATGCCTTCGGCCCGAACGCGCGCTCCGCCGGC
>LJTR01000173.1 GCA_001303465.1 Phycisphaerae bacterium SG8_4 | reverse complement strand
CCTTTCGCCGGTCCCGGGTTCGACCAAATGTGGACGGACATGTCCGAGATCGTGCGACCGACGCGGGATGGAATACACGGGCGCGAGTATATAAGCACAGTTATCGAGCTTGGACGAAGACCCAAAAGACTGAGATTCGACGAGAACTCGAAGTTGCTAACAGAATTGGAGCCCTATGTCGAGATTCCAATTCCCATGGTTCTGGACGTCCCTGAATGCGGTTTTCTGACCGAGTCGGGCAGGGTCGCAATCGCCGAAGCGGCCGGCTCGCTGCAGAGTTTCGCTGTGGTTTCCTGCGCCGACGCCGCAGGAGCATTTTCGGGCCAGCGCGATCACCTGATTGTAAAGTTCGATCCTCAAAAGGACGACCAGGTGAGCCTGAAGGACATCAAGATCGTCGAATTGGCTTATAGTCAGAACATTCTTGAGACCATCGAGAGCCTGAGAAAGACCTATCCCGATCTCATAATATCGGTTCGGCTGCCCTTGGACGCCAAGGCGGCCAACCGCGCGGCAAAACTCGCCGAGGTCGAAGCCTGCGGTATTCTGCACCTCCAGGCCGACCGTAACGGCCGCGGCCTGGCAGAGCGAAACGCCGAGTTCATAACGAGCCTGGTCAGAGAGGTCCACCACGAACTGCTGAAAAAATCGCTGCGAGACCAGGTGACAGTCCTGCTCTCCGGCGGGATAGCAATGGCCGAGCACACACCCAAGATCATCGCCTGCGGCGCAGACGGCGTGGGGATCGATACCGCCCTGCTCGTCGCATCGGGGTGCCGCTTGTGCGGCGATTGCGACCAACGGACCGCCTGCCCGGTCGGCATCGACGAGATTCCAGTCGAGTGGGGCAAGCAGCGCATTGTGAACCTGTTGGCTTCGTGGCACGCGCAGTTGATCGAGGTTATGGGTGCGATGGGCATCCGGGAAGTGCGCCGCCTCCGCGGCGAAATCGGCCGAACGCTGTTCTTCGATGACCTTGAACGCGATAATTTCGGCCCGATCTTCGGCAAGAGGATTCTGTCCTTCGACGAGTCGATGAAAAGCACGTCAAGTCACCTGATCGACGGAGGATCGCAGGTCCCAATCGGTACCGAAAGTTTCTGCAATTCCAGCATACCGGCAGCTTCGTGCGCATCGCGTTTCCGCAACCAGTTCGGCAAATACCGGGTGATCCGCACCTCGGCGTGCATCGCGTGCGGCAAGTGCGCAGAGGTCTGTGCATACGGCGTACATCGTCAAGCGGGAAAGAGGATGCTCGCTCCGAAGTCGCACCTTTGCCGCGGCAGCAAGGTCTGCAAGGCCGTCGACAAGTTCTGTGGCGACCATTGCCCCGTTGACGCGCTGCGAGTCGGTCCCGATCCTTCCTGGCAAACCTTCGGCGATCCGCGATGGACAACAGATCTTCTGGTAAGTACGTGGATTCAGGCCGAGACAGGTCTTCCACCGGAGCAGGACCTCAACTATAAGGACGGCGCATCCGGCGGCGGATTCGACCGGATCAATTTCGCTTTTCCCGACGAGCCCGCGGAGAGGGACTTCGAGCCCGGCGATGTTGACCTGAGCATTCCTCTGAACCGAAGCGGCGACGGCCGGCCGGAGGTCACGATAGGCCTGCCCATCTACGGAGGCGGCATGAGCTTCGGTTCTATCAGTCTGGCAACGATGTTGGGCAGGGCCAGGGCTTACAGTGCCTTCGGATCTTTCACATGTACAGGCGAGGGTGGATACCCCGACGCCCTGACAGAATACGACGACCGTGTAATCACACAGATCGCTACCGGGCTCTTCGGAGTCAGAGAGGAAACAATCCAGCGGGTCAGAATAGTCGAGTTCAAGTATGCCCAGGGTGCCAAGCCGGGTCTGGGCGGACACTTGCTGGGCGACAAAGTGACCCCGGCGGTGGCGCGGATGCGTGAATCGGTGGTGGGCAGCGCGCTGTTCAGTCCGTTTCCATTTCATTCGGTCTATTCGGTTGAGGACCACAAGAAACACGTCGACTGGGTCAAGGCTGTAAATTCCAGGACACTCGTTTCGGTGAAGGTCTCGACGCCAACCGACGTCGATATGGTTGCGGTCGGCAGCTACTACGCAGGCGCCCACATAATACACCTCGACGGCAGCTACGGCGGCACCGGCGCTGCGCCGGACATTGCCAAGAAGAACATTGCGATGCCTATCGAATATGCAATTCCAAAAGTGCACAGCTTCCTGGAAGCCGAGGGAATACGGGACAGGGTGACGCTGATCGCATCAGGAGGCATCCGCACGGCCTGGGACACCGCCAAGGCGATTGCCCTGGGCGCAGACGGAGTCGTCATAGGCACGGCCGAAATGGTAGCCCTCGAGTGCATTCGATGCGGCGTCTGCGAGAGCGGGCGAGGCTGTCCGCGGGGTATCGCCACTACCGACGAAGAGTTGGCCGAGACCTTCGGCGTCGAGTGGGCCACACAGAGGCTGATCAATCTGTTTCACTCGTGGGCCGTGCAGCTCCAGGGCATACTGTGGCGATTTGGGATCAGAAGCGTGACTGATTTTGTTGGTCGGTCGGACCTGCTGAGACATCTTGACTACGATAACGCGCCGGCCAGCGCTCTTAAGAACAAGGAGCAGACAAAGTAATGAGCGATTTTGCCAAACAGATTCTGGCGTCCCGAAAGAACCTTGTCACGGGCCGGCGCGCGGAGTTTAAGAAAGTTGCCGAGGAGGGTGGTTGCGGTGTCGTGGGATTTGCAGCGAGCGTACCGGTTGGCGGCCGACACATTTTCGAGCCGTCCATTCAGATGCACAACCGCGGAAACGGCAAGGGCGGTGGCATCGCCGCGGCGTGCCTGACCCCCGGGCAGTTGGGAGTCGATGCAGAAACGCTGCGTGATGATTACATCCTTCAGATTGCCCTGCTCGATCCCGATGCGCAGAAGGCAGTCGAAGAGGACTTCATCACCCCAAGCCTTGAGATTGATCACAAGGAGAAACTGACACCGGTCGCGGACTATCGCGATGTCGGCCTCGACGTCCGGCCTCCCGACATCCTGAGGTATTTCGTTCGAGCCAAGGATAATGAGCTTTCGAGTTTTGCCGAGGGCAACGCACTGGCCGATGCGCCGGCGAGGCTCGTTGAAGACGAGTTCATATACCAGAACAGCTTCAGGCTGAATGAAAACCTGTATGCGTCCCTGGGTGAGAAACGAGCCTTCGTACTGTCACACGCCCGGAATCTGATGATCTTCAAGATTGTCGGCTACGCCGAACAGGTCGTGCAATACTACGGACTTGAGGATCTCCAGGCGCAGATCTGGATCGCGCATCAGAGGTACCCAACCAAGGGCCGCGTCTGGCATCCTGCCGGTTCTCATCCATTTATCGGCATGAACGAGGCGCTGGTGCACAACGGAGACTTCGCAAATTACCACAGCATCAGCGAGTATCTCAGTCAAAACAACATCACTGCTCAGTTCCTGACAGACACCGAAGTTTCGGTGCTCCTGTTCGATCTGTGGAGGCGCACCTATGGCTACCCGCTGGAGTACGTGATAGAGGCGCTCGCGCCGACCACGGAACTGGACTTCGACTGCCTGCCGGATGAGAAGAAAAAGGTGTACCGCGCCATACAGTCGCTTCACATGCACGGCTCTCCCGACGGCCCATGGTTCTTCATTATCGCGTGCAGCGATCCGGACAACGATCAGTTCCAGTTGCTCGGCATCACAGACACATCGATGCTCAGGCCCCAGGTGTTCGCACTGCAGGAGGGGGACGTGACAATCGGACTGGTGGCTTCCGAGAAGCAGGCGATCGACGCCACTCTCGATTCGCTTGCCACGGAAGATTCGCGATTCCGTCGCGTGGCGGATCGTTACTGGAATGCCCGGGGCGGCAGCCACACCGACGGCGGCGCGTTTGCTTTCACCGTCAGCAAAAACAACGGCCAGTGCTCGATCATCTGTACGGACAAGTTCGGCAGAGCCATTGAGTGTCCCCCGGGAGGGTGGACCCTTCCGTCGATGGCTGGGACATATGCTTCGCTTGGTGAGGATGCGGACAAGGCGCTGGCCGCTCGCCCGTACGATGAGAGCTTCTTGCTGCTATCGAACTTGATCGCATCGTGGAACGCCGGACAGCTGGGGGACTTCGTCCAGCGCATCGTAGAGATCAGCAGCGGCGGTGGCGACGATTTCGACTGGGCGATCGGGCTGCTCGGACGTCTCAACGACCGCCGGTACGACTGCGGCAAGATCAAGCGCAGCGTGGTGCTCCAGATCGTCCGCGAGGCTCTCGATTTGGTTCTCGATTCGGTCCCGGCGATTAGTTCCGATGGATCGAGCACTGCCAGGCGCATCGACTGGCAAACTCGTGAGCAGCTGAGGCAAGCGAGCCAAGGTGAAAAGACGCTCGTGATATGCGCGCGTGAATTTCCGCCCGAAGGCCAGCATTGCGACTCCAGAGTCATAGTTGGCGCCTACGAACTCGGCTGGCGGCGATTCATCGTCTATAAAATGAGGGGCCAGCGTTTCACAGGATGTGGATTGGGACCGGCAACTGATGATGTGCGCATCGATGTGTTTGGCAGCTCGGGCGATTATCTGGCTTCGGGCATCGACGGCATGGAAATACACGTGCATGACAACGCACAAGACCAGGTCGCCCAGATAAGCAAGAGCGGCACGCTCGTAATACACGGTGACGTCGGGCAGGCGTTCATGTATGGCGCCAAAGGAGGCAGCGTTTACGTGCTGGGCAACGCAGCGGGCAGGCCCTTGATTAACGCGGCCGGCAGACCACGCGTGGTGATCAACGGCACCTGCCTCGATTTTCTTGCCGAATCCTTCATGGCCGGCGACCCGCACAACGGAGGCGGCTTTGTGGTCCTCAACGGAATCGAATTTGACGATCACGGCAATGTCCGCGCTCAGGACAGTCCTTACCCTGGCTCCAATCTCTTCTCACTGGCCTCGGGCGGCGCAATATTCGTTCGCGACCCGCACTACAAGCTCGTGGCTGAACAGCTCAACGGTGGAAGATTTACCGACCTCAGCGACAAAGATTGGGACTTGATCCTTCCATATCTGAAGGCAAACGAACAGCACTTCGGTATTTCGATCGAGGACGATCTGCTCACGGTAGATGGCAGGCGTCTTCTACCCGGGCAGGTGTATCGAAAGGTCCAGGTTGTCAAGCTTGCAGTGCTCGCCAAGGAAGCTGTACCGGAGTAGGCTCAACAATACACAGAGGCCGGATACCTGTCGAACTGCGGTTGTGCGAAAAGATGGGATGTTTCGCAGCGCAAGGCACCTTCGTCCCAACGTCTTTGGTTCCAGCTCGGCCGCCTTAGGTGTTCCCAAAGGCGGCTGCCGCCGGTAGAAAAAATTGTGTTTTGGCCCTTGATTTTGGCAATTGTGCCGCCGTATAATGCGGGGGGCTTTCGCAGCACTAACGAGGCCTGCCTCGAGCGTAGCCGAGAGGACGTAGAACTCACTACTTGTGTAGAATTGGAGAAATCAAACATGGCACACAGACAAAAACTAACCAGACGAGAACTCTTGAAAAGTTCGGCAATGGCCGCCGGGACGTTGGCCTTGACGGGCACCCCTCTGGCCGAAGCCAGAGGCAGCGGCACCATACGCGTCGGCGTCGTCGGCTGCGGCGGTCGCGGCTCCGGCGCCGCGAACGACTGTGTCAAGTCTTCTCGGGGCGTGGAGATCGTCGCACTGGCGGATCCCTTCGCCGACCAGTTGACGCGCCTCAAGCAACAGTACAATGTCCCCAACAGCCGTTGCTTCACGGGACTGGATTCGTACAAAAAGTTGATGGCCCTGGATGACATCAATCTGGTGATTATCGCCTCGCCGCCCGGATTCAAACCGCCACAGTTCACCGAGGCCGTCAATCGCGGAAAGAATGTCTTTATCGAAAAGCCGGTGGCGACCTGCCCGACGGGCATCAAGGTGATGCTCGAGGCTTCGGAAAAGGCAGTCGAGAAGGGGCTGGCTGTGGTAGCCGGCACACAGCGGCGTCACGAGCCGAAATATGTCGAGACGATGAAGCGAATCCACGACGGCGCGATCGGCGAGATCGTTTCGGCCCAGTGCTACTGGAACATGGGGGCGCTTTGGGTCGAGAGGGCCAAGACAAATTGGGACAACTACAAGAGTGGCAAGTACTCGGATGTGGAATGGCAGATTCGCAACTGGCTGTTCACCGGGTGGCTATCTGGCGACCATATCGTCGAGCAGCACGTACACAACATCGACGTAATCAACTGGGCATTTGGTGCCATCCCGGAGCAGGTTCACGGCGTCGGCGGCAGGCAGTACCGCACCGAGCCGCAATACGGCAACATATTCGATCACTTTGGCGTCGAGTTCTTCTATCCAAACGATGTCCGGACAATCAGCACATGTCGGCAGATTGACCAAACCACCGGCAACGTCAGTGAGCGCGTGGTCGGCACCAAGGGCTCCAGCGACTGTGCCGGCTCAATCAAGGGCGAGAACGCCTGGAGTTACGAGGGGCCGAATCCCAATCCGTACGTGGTCGAGCATACCGATCTTATCAACAGCATCCGCAGCGGCAACCCGCTCAACGAAGGCAAGCAGGTCACCGAGAGTACTTTGTGCGCGATCATGGGCCGCGAGTCGGCGTATTCACGCCAGCAGTTCAACACGTCGTGGTTCATGAGCAGGTGCACGCTCAATAATCTGCCGCCGGACGATATGAAGCTGAGCGATTCGAGGCCGCTGGAGCCGTTTGCGATCCCCGGCAAGTACCAGATGCCCGGGTGGGTTCAGCCCCAACGCCGAAGGCGCGGGTAGCTAGAAATATCAAAATGCAAAATGTAAAGTGCAAAATTGAGGAAGTCATCCGCCTATGGCGGATTCCACTATTTTGATTTTTGATATTTGATTTTTGCTTTTTCTCAGGACTAAAGGAGATTTGTAATATGACAGCGTCAGATAAGAAAAAAGGCATATCCGGCAAGAAAGCGACAACCGCCGGCGCAGCGGCCCTGGCCGGGTCGATATCGCATGTGGTCCACGCGGGACTGTCGGGCAAGATCAAAGTCGGCCTGCTCGGATGCGGCGGACGCGGCAACGGGGCCATACGCCAGAACCTCAATGCCGACCCCGCAGTGGAGGTGATCGCCCTGGCCGATCTTTTCGAGAGTCAGGTCAGGAGAACTAGAGATCGCCTCATGCAAGAAGAGAAGTACAAAGGTCGAATCAATATCGACGACGACCATCTCTTCTGGGGACTGGACTGCCACGAAAAGCTGGCCCAGTGCGAGGCGGACCTGCTGTGTATGGCCACCGCGCCGGCATTTCGCGGCAGGCAGATGATGGCCGCAATCAAGGCCGGCAAGCACATCTTCACGGAAAAGCCCGTAGCGACCGATGTCGCCGGCTGCCGCGAGGTGATGGCGGCATCGAAACTGGCAGAAGAAAAGGGCCTGGCAATTGTCTGCGGGACGCAGCGCCGCCATGAGTTCAACCGCGTGGAACTGATGAAACGTATCCACGATGGTCAGATGGGCGAGCTGGTGGGCGGACAATGCTACTGGTATGGCGGCGGCATCTGGTACCGCGGCAACATCCCCTACGAGGGCGCCAGCGAACTCGAGTGGCAGTGCTACAACTGGTACCACTTCAACTGGCTCAGCGGCGACCAGATCTGCGAGCAGCATATCCACAACATCGACATTATGAACTGGTGCTTCAACGGCCCGCCCGTCAAGTTCATGGCCGTCGGCGGCCGCGCATGGCGCAGCTACAACGAAGACCAGATCAACGGCGCCAAGCAGGTCTGCCGACACTACAACAACGGCAGCGAGACAGGCTGGGAGAAGTATAACGGCGATATCTGGGATCACATCTTTGCAGAGTTCGAATATGCAAACGGCGCCCGTTGCCTTAGCTTCAGCGGTCACAGCCCGGGCAAGGGCCGCGGCGACGAGAAACTTGTCGGCACCAAGGGCACGAGCAACTGCAACGATCGCATAGAAGGTGAGAATGCGTGGAGATATGACGGGCCGCGCGTCAACGGCATGGACCAGGAGCATATCGATCTGATCCAGAGCATCCGCAAGGGCGAGCCTCTCAACGAGGGCCAGCGTATCGCCGAAAGCACGCTGACCGCAATCGGCGCAAGGATCGCTGCTTTCACAGGCCGGACATTCAGTTGGAAGTGGCTGCGCAACTCCAGCAAGCAGAGTCTCGTACCGGCGCAGGAGGATCTCAAGGCAGGACCCGGAATATTCCACGAGATCGCCACGGGTTGTGACCCGCTTGTGTAGAAACCGAGTGATTTGCACCTGACACGGTGATCACAAAACCGGCTACCGGCGCCTGTTGCCGGTAGTACGTAGGACGGGCAGAATTGACAGGATGGGCAAACGAGTTGCCCATCCTGCGACTTGTTGCCGGCAGTCGGCGTCTTTGCGGTAGGTTCTGATATAGATCATTTGTAGCACGGATGGGTATCCCGGAACGCCGGGACTGCCCATGCGGTTTGCGTTCCGCAGAATTGACAGCATGGGCGAACGAGCACGTAGGATGGGCAGATCTTCTGCCCATGCGGTTTGCTGACGCTGCAGTCAACAACAGAAGGAGAAGTCTGACATGGCTTACACTCGAAGAGCATTCCTCAAGACCGCGGCCCTGTCGGTCGCCGGGGTCGGACTAACTGGAATCTGCAAAGGCCAAAAACGCGAGAAACCGCCGAATTTCGTCGTCATCTTTCTCGACGATTCGGGCTGGGGTGATTTCAAACCATTTGGCACACCAGCGTACCAGACACCCAGCGTAGCAAAGCTTGCCGCTGAGGGCTGCCGGTTCAACAACTTCTATGTGACTCAGGCGGTCTGCTCGGCCTCTAGATCGTCGCTGCTGAGCGGCTGCTTTCCCGGAAGGACAAAGGTCTTCGGAGCACATGGCCCCAACGCCAGGGGGCTCGATCCGAAA